>JBBJOK010000439.1:0-2599 GCA_037721545.1 Chitinophagaceae bacterium | reverse complement strand
CGCCGTAATAGCATTTATTGCCGTACTTCTGTCTTTCTATCTTACTGCATTGATAGTGGATATGCTTGCGCCAAGTTTTAATTCTGAAAAAAATATGGGTAAATCTGCCCAATTGGTAGCTTATTCCGGTACGCCGTCTTATATCGGTGGCTTTTTATCTTTTATCCCCGTAATAGGTTTGCTTATTTCTATTGCGGCCTGGGCTTATGGTATTTATTTAATGTATTTGGGTATTGGGCCGTTAAAGAAAACGCCTGAAGATAAAAAAGTGGTTTACCTCATCGTAGCTTTTATTATTTTGATCGCATCGTATTTCATAATAACAGCAATCATGGGAGCAATAATTTTTGGGGTTATCGGAGGTATAGGGGGTTAATAAAAGTATAGTTATGTATTTAATTGGCAAAAAACGAGAAATGAAAAGTTTCTCGCCGGATGTTTACCCGACCAATAAAACAGGCGGAGTTTTCAACCTGAGTAATAATAAAGTGCCTGAAAAAATTCAATAATAAATGATTATACGCTATCCGGAATTCGCTTTAAAAATCCGTAAGGATTTTTCTCTTTGCGTACTTAATTTTTAAAACACAGCATTGAAAAGAAAAAATATCTATTAATAAATTCTTTGCGCACTTTGCGTGAAAAAAAATCGCTTAGTTTCAATAACGTATAATCATTCAATACTAATATGAAATCATCCATCACCTTTTTTATAACAGTACTTCTTGCACCGGTTATAAGCTTACAGGCGCAAACCTATTTCGTGCGTACGGTAAGTGGCCACGGGTTTATTCCCGAAACAAGCATTGAGGTTACAGATAATGAGGGCAGGAGTATTTCGTGCAAGGCCCGTGACCTGAATTATAAAAAATTAAGCAAGCAGCATTGTGAAACAGATAGTTTAATAAAAAGTTTAGAAACATGCACCAATTGTAAAATTGTAAAAACAAAAGAACAGTTGAATACGCTGAATAAAGCATTAAAATTAGGTTCACCGGAATGTGCTTCGGGTTACGGAGTTCCGGTTTATGCCATGTATACAAAAAAGGCAGACGGCTCTCTGCGGCTTATTAATAAAGTAGCGAAAGGTTGCGGGATAACCGCAAATGGTAATAAATTAATAGATGAATTGATCGCGGATTTTGAAAAGCCGGCGGATAAGAATGTATTAACTGAACTAAACAAAGTAGTTGCGGTGAAAGAAAGCAAACCCATTACCGGCGTGTTAGATACAGATTTTACACAAGTGACCGGAACCTTTGGTTATACTGCCCGGCTCACTACAGAGGGTTACTTGCATTGCAAAACAAAAGCAAAACCTGTATCTGCAGAAATTATATTTCAAAAACCCGTACCCGGCATTTATAAACCAAATTATAATTTTGAAGGAGCTATAAGGGAAGAACGCAAAACATATGCAGTAAAAGAAAAAACCGGCGGTGCATATTTAATTGATATAAGTTCAGAAAAATATAAGGAGAATCATTCTATTACTTTAATCTTTATCTCTGCCAAAGGCGAAAAAGCATCCGTTAAACTGGTAAACCAAAAGGTGAGAGAGATAGATCTAAGAGTTGATAAATCTCAGTTTCACAGATACATGCCGGAAATAGGTTCCTGGAAAACCAGCCGTAAAAATCGTGATTGGGAATATGCACCACAACATTATTTTGTACGAATGCTGCCAAGTAATGCTTCACAACCCGGCATGCAAAAGATGCATATTTTTATTGTAAACAATAAAGGCAAATCTTTAAAAGGCGCCGGTATTGGCACTTTTGTAAAAATTGCAGGAAACCCCGGAAATCTGCTGCCCGTTATGGATAGCCTTATCAACCAATTAGATATTTGCAAAGACTGCCCATCTGTAAGAACCTCTCCTGAAATGGATAGCATTTCTAAAGCTGAGCAGGTTTTTATTAATGCTCACATTACTTATCATCTTCCCGTGCAGGGGCGGCCGGTATATTCGCTATATGCAAAAGACGAATACGGCCAGTTGCGGCATTATGAAAGTATATCCCGTGGTGGTAGTATATATGAGTCTGAAAATAAAATAATAGATGATTTTGTAGATGTAATAGAACGGTATGAAAAAAATAACGCAGCCATTGCCAACGCGTTGCAAGCCGGTGCCCTGGTCATAAAATCTGCCGATAAAGATTTTGACCCTCGCATTACCTATGCTCAAGGAAACACATTAGCCTGTACAATATGGATAGATAATGCCGGGCTGGTACACTGTAAAACAGCTAACCCGTTAAAGTCATCTGATATATTTTTTCACAGCCCGCGATTTACCGGTATAGAAAACGGAAATACAAATACAACTTTACCTAAGGAATACACAAAAAATTATATACCCAAAAAGATCTCAGCGCAGGAATATACAATGGATATCAGTGCGGAAAAAATCAGGCAAATGGACAAGATAACCGTGATAGTGGAAGATACAGACGGAAAAAATGCCATGGTAAACCTTATTAATAATCGGCCGGGCATCCCCCGCTAAATAATTAGGTGGTTATTAAAAGTATAGTAATGTAACCTGTTGGCGGAGTTATTTTTTAAAAAGTTGGGACAAAAGATGCAATGCAGT
>JBBJOK010000438.1:0-2600 GCA_037721545.1 Chitinophagaceae bacterium | reverse complement strand
CGTTTATCATATTTGCAAATAATGCAGCAGTATAATCACTTCCTTCACGGCCTAAGGTAGTACTTTCATTTTCATCAGTGCTTCCAATAAATCCTTGTGTAATTACAACATTGGAGTTATTAAATAAAGGTTTAATGGCATCATTGATTTTATTCTGGGTAAAATTGATATCAACATTTGCATCACGAAAATTGTCATCGGTCCGTATTGTATCTCTTACATCAACCCATATATTTTTTATTTTGTTTTCATTTAAAAAAGAGCTTACAATTGAGCTAGACAACATTTCGCCGGCACAAACTATTTGGTCATAATAATAATCGTAATTTCTTAGCGGTTTGTCATGTAGCAGCCACTCAACTTCAGTAAAAAAATCCTTTAACCCATTTACGGGTTCACTCAGCAATTCATTTGCTAAGTTTATATGAGCCTGTTTTATACCTTCAAATAATTGTAAGGCATGTTCTTTCTCTCCTTTAAAAAACTTATCAGTAACTTTTTCAAGTGCATTGGTTGTTTTACCCATTGCAGATATTACAACCATTATTTTTTCATCATTACACTCACTAAGTATCTTAATTAAATTATTAATTCTTTCTATACTATTGATACTGGCACCACCGAATTTAAAAATTTTCATAAATATTAATTATTCTTCAAGTATGATGGTATAAACATCAAGTAATGGTCATTTCTTATATTCAAGAAGATCTGCTGGTTGGCATTCAAGTGCTTTACATAAAGCTTCCAATGTTGAGAATCTAACAGCTTTAGCTTTGCCCGTTTTTAGAATAGACAGATTTGCAAGTGAGATATTTACTCTTTCACTTAGTTCATTCAGGCTCATCTTACGCTTAGCCATCATCACATCAAGGTTTACAATTATTGGCATCGGATTATACTGTTAGCGCTTGCTCTTCTTTTAATTTTAATCCACTTTTAAAAATAATGCCCAGAACAATCATGCCCAGACCCACAAAAATTAATTGCCAATTGATCCCTGCTTGAAGATCATATTGCGCTAATAGTTTTACTTTATCAATAGCAGCGAAGGGGATAAAAATCTTTGCCGGACGAATACGAAACAGAACCGTCCAGTAAAAAATTACATTCATTATTTGAGGGATAAGAATAAACCATCCGACTCTTTTTAATAAGTGTATATTTTTAAAAGTAAAATAATATTTATTAGAGAAATTTCTAAACAAATTACTTAAGCTCAGAAATAGAAGAGCCAGACTTGTTGTATTAATCAAAACACATAATAAGAAATAAAATTGCTGCAATCGGTTTTTGGGGAAAATCCTTAATGATTGTTCTGCATAAATCTCTTCAACAATTTTATATGGAGTTTTATATTGATTTAAATACATGAACCTATTAGCATCAGCCTGAGTTGTGAATGTATCCGTATCCTCCTTAATTATTTTTCCTTTTTCATCTTGATATGTTTCTCTAAATATAAATTTATTTGGATTTACACTATCCACACCCGAAAATGCTTGTGAATAATCAAGTTGCTCCCACTGGGTTTCTCCAATTAAAGTGGCGGCAGTGTCCAATTTTATCTCTTCACCTTTAGCTTTTACATGTTTAATTATACTATCAAGATTTTTTCGGAAGTCATGCCACTGGGCATTTATAGAAAATTCACCATTGGAACTTTCTCCTGATTTAAATGTATATGAATAATTAACTGTTGTATCCGGAGCCCGCTTTTCATTTTGAAGATTTGATATTGTTGCTTCAAATACCAAACCCGGCTGCCCTAAAGTCCACGAACTATTTTTACTCGTTTGTATGATCAAAGGTTTTTGTGTGATTTGAGAAATAATATTTCCCATTGCTCCTAATAGCATAATAATAAATGCTAGCCAAAATATCCTTGATAAAAATGATGATAACATATATAAAATTTTATGTAAAGAAATAAAAATTTATTGATAAACAATAAATTTATTTTTCCACTATGCATCCCTTACATTTGTCTTCATTTTATAAAAGGTAAAAGCTTAATGGCTGTAGATAGAAAAATAATTACGCTTGATGAATTCACCATCCAGCAACTACGTGATTTTCCCAAGGCTACTGGTGAGTTATCGGGGCTATTAAGAGATATTGGTCTGGCTGCAAAAAGAGTGAATGTAGAAGTTAATAAAGCAGGGCTGGTTGATATATTGGGTGATACCGGAAGTATAAATGTACAAGGAGAAGAAGTAAAAAAGCTTGACGCATATGCCAATGACCAGTTTGTTGGTGTATTACGTCATGGAATTAGTTGCGCAGGAATTGCCAGTGAAGAGCTTGATGATATTGTTATTTTTGATGACCCTGTAAGTAATAATTCAAAGTACATCTGCATGTTTGATCCATTGGATGGCAGCACCAACATTGATGTAAATGTTTCTATAGGTACTATTTTTTGTATTTACCGGCGCATTACAGAAAAAGGGAAGCCAGTAGAATTACAGGATTTTTTACAGGCGGGTAACCGGCAGGTGGCTGCAGGTTATGTGATTTATGGATCATCAACAATATTTGTGTTTGCTACCAGAAGAGGTGTAAATGGATTTACCCTTGACCCTTCAATTGGTGAATAT
>JBBJOK010000437.1:0-2604 GCA_037721545.1 Chitinophagaceae bacterium | reverse complement strand
TAAAAGAAGGTGACGATATTTATTTAGGTGACGATGAGTTAGAAGTTATTGAAGCCCCGGGGCACTCACCCGGAAGCATTTGTTTTTATTGCAAAGCACAGCATTTTATTATTGGCGGGGATGTTTTATTTAATGGAAGCATCGGCAGAACAGATCTGCCGGGTGGAGATTATAATACACTGATAAAAAGTATACAGGAAAAACTGTTTGTGTTACCTGATGAAGTGATTATATATAGCGGGCACGGGGAGGAAACGACGATTGGTAAAGAGAAGAAAAGTAATCCGTTTGTAGGAGAAGGGTTGATTATTTAATAAACGTGTATACTCCATTTATAGAATTAATAAAAAAGCTGTTGAATTTTACAGATTCTACTGCATTATATTCCAATGTTCCACCTCTTTCGCATTTTGTAATTTTGATTACCCAGTTTATTTCAAGGCTATCATGTGAAGTTTGATTGTTATAATAGATATAGCTTTTTGCTTCCGGTGTATAGAAATGAAACAATAGGTTATTAGAATCAATAAATCCTTTTTGTACAGATGCATTATGAACTCCAAAATTGTTTTGTTGAGTTAAAACCCGAATGCTATCTATCAGATAACGGGAATTTGCACCAAAAAATAAATTTTGCCCTTGTTGATTTATAATTTTTATTTCTATTGATTGATTTGGAAACGAATCACATTGATATGGTGGTTTATTGCACGAGATGCTAAATGTGAGATAAATAATTAATAATAAATATTTTAAAGTAAGCTTCATTGTTTTAAAAAATTATTTTTACTATTGTAATAAGTTATAACAGAAATATCATGTCCCAGCGGGGTTTTCATTTCCATAAGATATTAGCGAGTAATTTATTATTGAGGAAATGAAACCCCGATGCTTGCATAGATTATAAATTTAAGAATTCTTCTCTGTAATTTAGTAAGAATGAGAAGAAGTTTAACCCGTTTATTGGGGAGAAAGTGTAGGCAAATGATAGAATCCATTGCTTACTGATTCTGTATATTGTTCAGGTTTAAGGCTTGTTAATGATGAGGAAATCAAATGAAGCTGGCTATGATCACAGTGGAGCAAGACGGTAAAAAAGATCAAATATTATTTGGTTTTTTACTAAGTTCTTGTTAGCATGCCGCCTTAATGGTTATTAGCGAACTGTTAGTTAAACTTTTTTACCTAAGCCAAATTCAAGAAGCCTGTAAAGTGTCGAAAGTTGTATATCGCTTTTTCCGTTTTCAATTCTTGAAATAAAACTTTTTTTTTGCACCAATTTTATCTGCCCGTTTTCAAAACAGTTTAGTTCTTCTGATAAGTCAATCAAAAAATTGAATTTTAATTAGGCCTGTTTAACCCGCAATTAAGACTTTCAGATTTTGTAAATGGTTTCTAAGTTTTAAGCGCAGCTTCCAGGCTTTTTAGCTTATCCGGAATTTTGTTAAGTGGTAAAACGAAATCAACACAGCCTGCTGCCTGAGCGCTGAGCGGCATGGAGTCAACTTCGGCAGACATGTCCTGAGCAAAGGTTTTTCCTCCGTTAGCTTTGATGTGTTTGCATCCCTCAGTGCCATCGCCATCATATCCGGAAAGGACAATGCCTACTGCACGAGCACCCATTGCATCTGCCAGAGAAATAAAAAATAAATCTACTTGTTTGTTCCTGCCAATGCGAGGTGAGATTACTTTGAACCTATAGTTTTCCATAGTAAGATCTGAGTCCGGAGGAATTACGTAAACATGATTCGCAAGAATAGGCATTGCCTCAGAAGCCACGGTTACTGACATTTTCGTGTGCCTCTGTAGTATTTCAGCTAACTGACTATGGGCGGTGGGGTTCATGTGAGAAATAATAACAAATGCCATATCTGTATCATGAGGCATTGCATCCAGCAGAGCCTTGTATGCGTTAAGTGCTCCGGCAGAGCCGCCAATACCTACAATGAATTTAGGTTGTGCTGTTTTCACGGCTTATTATTACTATTGATTCTTTTTGTTTTCAGCAACATTTTTATCAAAAACCTTTTTCTTATTGGTGCTTAATTTAGCTTTATCATCATTTGGCATCAACATAATTCCATCTTCACTCATAATAAATGTATGGACATCGCTATCATGATTAGTGCCACGAGACTTAACAATGAAGACTTCACGAGTGCGTTTTCTACCCTCATCTTCTTCTACAATTCTCACAACAATCCAGGTATCAATCACAGATGAAACACCAATTTCGCCACCCGTGTTACTTTGATAGTTTGCAGAAACAAGACTCGTAAAAAACATAGTGATGCCCTTGGATTTAAAGAGATCAATCATGCGGGTAATCATTGATGTAACTTCACGCTGCTCCCCCTGTCCAACAAGACTTGTGAGGGGATCTACCACCACAGCCTTTGGTTTGAAACTATCAACCAGCTTATAAACATTCAATAAATGCATCTCTAAACCAAGAAAGGAAGGTCTAAGAGCCACAATCTTTAAGAGCCCTTTTTTTATCCATGGCGCTAAATCAATACCGATAGATTTCATGTTTTGAATGAGCTGCCCTGCAGATTCTTCATAGGAGAAGAAAAGACAGCGTTCGCCACGTTTACAACTTTC
>JBBJOK010000077.1:6746-10717 GCA_037721545.1 Chitinophagaceae bacterium | reverse complement strand
CTTTTATTACAACTTTAGCTGAATCATAATTCTTTCTTACAAAATCTCTTTCTTCGGTTATTACTCTTTTTTGCTCATTTAATTGGATATTTTCACCTTTAAGTTTTTCAATTGCTGCTGTATAAGTTTCAATATTGCCTTTTAATTTCATTATCAATCCTCTAGCTTGTGCAAGTTGGGATGACGTTGCGTTTTTATCATTAATAATTTTTTGAATCCTTGACTTTAAGTCTTGGATTTCCTGGTCTTTTGTTACTAATAAACTATCAGCTTTTGCATTTGAGCTTTTCAGCATATCAAGGCTCATCACAGCAGTGTTTAATTCTCTTTGAAGATCATTCTTTGAAGAATCACTTGCAGTTAATTGCATTGACAGATTTTGACTTTGTTTACTTGAATTATTTTTATCCCAAATCACATACCCCCAGGTACCTAATAAAGTAGCAATCAATACAGTTAATAAAATAGGTTTGTAGTTGTAGTTTGTATAATTACGTTTTTTAGGTAATGGCTTTTGGTCTGGAATATTGCCTGTTGGAAAGTTTTCAAAGCTCATTTGATTTAATTTTAGGGTGAAAGGGAAAAGGAACTTAGTTTGTTTTCCAGAATCATGCCACAGCAAAGACTTATAGCTGGAGGGCTGTAATTTTACAAAAATTTTTAGATTTCTTAAGCTTTAAAAAAAGTGTTAAAAGTTTAATCTACAATACTCTTAATATGATTTATAATTGTATCTATAAAATTCAGTACGTCCTTCTAAAGTAAAATTTTGATAAAACTCTTACAGTCAACACTCTTATTCGCCTTTCTACCGCTACAATTAATTGCACAGGATATAACAGGACTATGGACCGGATTTTTACAAATTGATACTACAAAGCTCCCGTACGAAATTGTTATAAGCAAAAATGAAAATGAATTTACAGGTTACGCTATAACCGTTTTTGTAATCAATGATGTTGAAAATATGGGGGTTAAATCTATTATACTAAAAAACAAAAATGGAAATATTTTTGTTGAAGACAAAGATCTTGTTTACAATAATTATACTACTCCTCCAAAACGCGTTAAGCAATACAACTACCTTATTTTAAAAATAGAAGATAGCATAATGACAATGAGTGGTAGTTTTCGTACCCGGTCATTTGAATCCAGACCTTATTCAGGAACTGTACACTTACAAAAAAGGAATAGCAACACACCATCAAAACTTATTTCCAAACTGGATGAAATAGACCTGCTGAACACGCTTTCATTTATTCAACCCATCAAAAAACAAAAGGTCGCAACAACAACTGCCGTTTTATTTAATGATAAATCAAAAATTTCTACACAAGAAAAAAATGAAAAGGTAATTGTGGCTGCCCCCGTTATGGTACAGGTTCCATCACCTACTCCAATTTTAAAATCAAAAGAAAAAGATATTACACTAATTACTCCCCCGGCAACTTTAAAAAAAGTACCAGTAATTGCTAAAAAGGAAAAAGATAAGGTAACTGTAGTAATTGCTGCACCCAACAAAAAAGAGGAAAATGTGACAGTGCCCAAGCCAAAAATAACTGCGCCAAATCCGCCGGTGCCAATACGAAAACCTGAAGTTATTTACAATGAGGGAGCTGCTGAATTAGCTAAGCGAAAAATAGAAACCATAAGAACTGTATCAATTAAATCAGACAGTCTGTTACTAAGCCTCTATGATAATGGAGAGATTGATGGAGATACGGTTAGTGTTTTGGTAAATGGAAAAATAATTTTATCAAAGCAGGGGTTAACAACGAATGCGATTAAAAAAACAATATATTTTACACCCGATCTGGGTGATTCCTTACAGGTAATTATGTATGCAGAAAATCTGGGCAAAATTCCGCCAAACACCGGTTTGCTTATTTTACAGGATGGGGATGACAGGTATGAGATAAGGTTTGCCGGAGATCTTCAAAAAAATTCAGCGATTATCTTAAAAAGGAAAAAATAACCATTCTATTTGCCTGTTAATGCTATAAAAGAAAAACTGCTGCAATAAGCTGACAAATAAAACCACAAAACAATCCGAGGTAAATATCTTTTTGTGTATGATCGCTAACAATAAGCCGGGAAGTGCAAACTATACCTGTGATTAATATTGCGATTGTTAATGGCAATGTAAAGGGAGAAGATGCATTATGATTTAAAACAACAATCATTAACCCAATCATTCCGCCACAACCTACCGCATGCATACTTATTTTGAAATAAATATTGGCTATTAATGAAACGGATGATGTAAGAAAAACTCCAAAAGTAAAAGCAGTAAGTATCTTAGGAACTTCAGGTTGATTACGGAAAACCAGGTACATCCAAAAGAAGAATACACCTGCGGCCATGTATGGAATTATCCTGTCTCTTTGTTTTCTTAAAAAAATAGATTCAATAAATCCTACTCCTTTTAAAAGCAACACGGTTAATGCAGGAAAGAAAACCATATTTAAAGAGATCCTAAGCATAACCCAGGTTTTGGCTTTATCCCCAAAGCCTGCAAAATATCCATGATGTATAAAAACGAGATACCAACCTACATATAGAGGGATAAATAAAGGGTGAAAAACGTATGAGATTAATTTCGCTAAAAAAATTACTACTCCGGAATGTTTATAAGTAGCGGTTGACTTAAATTCTGTTGTATGCGCAGTCTCCATAATGAGAACTTATTTTTTTTAAAGTTCTTTTCTTAAACGTGCCACTGGAATATTAAGCTGCTCCCGATATTTGGCCACTGTACGCCTAGCAATATTATAACCCTTTTCCTGAAGAAGGTCAGTTAATTTCTCATCGCTTAATGGGTGCTGTTTACTTTCTGCCTCAATAAGATTGCTCAATATTTTTTTCACTTCTCTGGTACTTACTTCTTCCCCGCTATCCATTACAAGGCTTTCGCTAAAGAAAAATTTAAGACGATACGTTCCAAATTCGGTTTGCACAAATTTACTATTAGCCACCCTGCTCACCGTAGATATGTCAAGGCCGGTTCTTTCGGCAATGTCTTTTAAAATCATCGGCCGCATTTCTGTTTCATCTCCCGTTAAAAAAAATTCCCGTTGATAATCCATAATGGTTTCCATGGTACTAAGCAAAGTATGCTGCCTTTGTTTTATTGCATCAATGAACCATTTTGCAGAATCGATTTTTTGCTTAATAAAGAGCACCGCTTCTTTTTGTCGTTTATCTTTTTTTGCACCTCTATCATATTCTTTCAGCATATCCCGATAGCCTTCGCTGATACGCAGGTCTGGTGCATTTTTTGAATTGAGTGAAAGCTCTAATTTTCCAATATTATTTACAACAAAAAAATCGGGTATTACATAATTCTCCATCCTGTTACTATCACCAACATGACCGCCCGGCTTAGGGTTCAATTTTACTATCTGGCTAATAACGTCTTTTATTTGTTCATCAGTCAGGCTTAAACCACGCTGAATTTTTTCATAATGCTTTTTTGTAAACTCTTCAAAATATTTATCCAATACTTTTATTGCAGTTTCAACAGATTTGCCACTACCCGATATTCTTTCCAGTTGAAGCAAAAGGCACTCTCTTAAATCTCTTGCAGCAACCCCGGGCGGATCAAACTGTTGAATTCTTTGTATAAGCTCTTCAATTTCTTTTTCTGAAGCATCAATATTTTGCCTAAAGGCCAGATCATCTGCTATGGCCGATAACTCCCGTCTTAAATATCCATCATCATCTATGCTTCCAACAATTTGCTCAGCAATTTTTTGCTGACGCTCATCCAGATCAAGCATACTTAGCTGGCTTATAAGTATCTCGTAAAAAGATGTTTCAACTTTATGTGGAATCGTTTTGGTTTCTTCCTGATCTGGATAATTTTCGTCACGCAATTTATAATCCCCTACATCATCATCCCCATCATTTACATATTCACTTATATCAATATTACCATAATCATCTTCACTTCCATCTTTATCAAAATCATC
>JBBJOK010000077.1:4235-6646 GCA_037721545.1 Chitinophagaceae bacterium | reverse complement strand
CACTTATATCAATATTACCATAATCATCTTCACTTCCATCTTTATCAAAATCATCTTCTGGGGTTTCAAGTTCTTCTTTGGTTTCTTCAAAAGTATCTTCATGTCCATCTTCACCGGTTTCAAGAGCAGGATTTTCCTCCAATTCCTCTTTAATACGCTCTTCCAAATGCGCTGTGGGTACCTGCAACAATTTCATTAGCTGAATTTGCTGAGGGGATAATTTCTGAAGTAATTTTTGCTGTAAATTCTGACTTAACGACATTTCTAATATAAAACTAACATTAACAAGAAACCGTAAATTTACATACACTAAATCAATACCATGTTATTTTGGAATAAAATTTGTGGCTTCACGGCAATTTTTTTTCTTTGTGCCTTTTTTTCTAGTGCTCAAACTGTTGACTCTATTAAAATATCCGGCAATCAATTATCCCAATATAAATATCCGAAGTCGTTGCTTAATGCGGCTAACATATCACTCAATAAAGAATTATTGAGTTTCTCCAGGCCTATGGCTGTGATTCCACAAAACTATTATACGCAACACTTCGGTATAATGTGCAAAAAAGAACTAGCTCTTGAAAAAGTCACAAAAATTCCATTCCGTTTCAGGTTAGGCTCCTTACAACAATGCAATTATTTAGAAGGAAAGAAGTAAGAATAGTTTTTATCCGCAACATTTTCATATTACGGAATCCAGATTTAAAATTAAGACTAATCGTTAATGGCGGTGGTTTGAGGTAAAAAGGTTTTAATTTTTATCTTTCAATATTTTTTTTAGCACTGATATGATTTTTTCAGCTTTGTCTTTTATCTGTTCCTCTGTCCAACTAAGGCTTATTGCAGTTGAAATGCAACGACTCATTATAGCATCGCTGGCTACAAAAGGTTTATTGGAATATTGCTGTAATTGCCTTGATAGTTCTTCGCTTTGATTATTTAAAAATCCATTGTTGGTCAGATGATCCCATTTACGGATGTAATGCCAGTTATTCTCAAACCAATAAAAATTGCCGGCTAAAATATTTTGAGACTTCATTTCCGCTACTACCTGCGAAGCAGAAATTGAATCAGGCAAAAACCAGGACAGAAATGTGCAACTATCTCCTTCTTCATCATGAATTTTTCTAAATGTTATTTCCGGTATCGTGCTTAACATGGATTTAAGCATCGCATGATTCTTTCTTTGAATAGCTAAAAAATTATTAAGCTTTCCTATTTGGGCTACACCAATTGCGGCATGCAATTCACTTATTCTGTAATTATATCCAACATACGGGTGTAGGTCTGCACCGCGATCTACTCCTTTATGATCATGACCGTGATCAGTATATGCATCACATTTGTTGTAAACAGTTTCATTATTTGTGAGTACAGCTCCACCTTCGCCACAGGTAATTGTTTTTACATAATCAAAGCTGAATGTACCTGCATCACCCATCGTTCCCACATATTTTCCTTTGTAAGTGGCGCCAATACTCTGGCAGGCATCTTCTAATAAAACAATATTATGTTGGTCGCAAATATTTTTTAACGCATCTAGATCGGCCATACTTCCGCACATATGCACAGGCATTATACATTTGGTTTTTGAGGTAATCGCAGCTTTAACTGCCACAGGGTTCATAGTTAATGATTCATCGATATCAACTAAAACCGGTATAGCGCCTACAGAAATTATAGCTTCAAAACTTGCAACAAATGTAAATGCCGGCATAATCACTTCATCTCCATAACCAATGCCCAAAGCAGCCATAGCTGTAGTGAGGGCTGCCGTACCACTACTGGTAAGCTGGGCATAGTTACATTCAAATGTTTCACACATTTTATTTTCAAGTTCTTTTGCTTTCCAGTTCCCTTTTCGCTGTGCATCAAAACCATAGCGCATTAGAACGCCTGTATTCATTACATCATCAATTTGCTTTCTTTCTTCATCACCAAAACATTCATAACCTGGCATAAAAACTATTTAGTTTGTAAAAGTAATTTGATTTTTTACTTCAGTATCCAACGATCTCCCAAAAATGATAAATTATACACCTTCGCATTTTCGCTTTCATTATTGGTTTTGCTAATCGAGGTGATTGAGATATAAAAGTTTTTCCATTCCACGGGAATAGTTCCGGCAGTAATGTTCAAATACAAATCTTTTTCAGCCGGGAGAAGTTTATAAATAGATCCATTTGTTGCATAATTCTTATTTGGAGAAACGTAAAAAGCGTATTGCTTAACGGTGGATGATCTATTTGGCGAAAAATGTAAAATGATATCTTTTGACTTAGCATTTCTGGTAATATACGCTTCATTAAAAACAGGTGTTTGTGGTTTGGTATTATCTATCCATGGCATGGGGGCAATTAGTGCAGGATACTTGTAATAATTATTCTGCAAACTATCATTCCATCCGTTAG
>JBBJOK010000077.1:3041-4135 GCA_037721545.1 Chitinophagaceae bacterium | reverse complement strand
ATTAGTGCAGGATACTTGTAATAATTATTCTGCAAACTATCATTCCATCCGTTAGGGTTTTTTGAAAAGCTCTTACTACTGAAATAAATGCTTCCCTGTATCTGGTTGTATTCTCTTAATTTTTTTATCTGGTTTGGTAATTCGTTTTTACTATGCCATGCTTTATTATTAGGTTCTGTTGCACGGTATATTCCATGCCCAATGTACAAATGTCTGCCAAAAGTATTGCCCACCCACCATTGAATAAGTTTTTCAAAACCAACCAATTTATGGCTCATCTCCCAGTATAATTGAGGCGCTACATAATCAATCCACTTATTTTTTAACCATAATAAAATATCAGCATACAAATCATCATAATTAGACAAGGCACCGGTAGTATTACTCCCCTTTACATCCTTATCAATATTACGCCAAACACCAAATGGGCTAACACCAAATTTGCATAATTTGTTTTCTTTTTTAATTGCCCTGCTGAGCATTACAATAATCGAATCAACATTGCTTCTTCTCCATGCTGCTTTACTTAAATTTTTTCCATATTTGGAATAGTCAACTGCATCCGGAAACTCTTTACCTGCAATGGGATAGGGATAAAAGTAATCATCAAAATGTATAGCATCCACATCATATCTACTCACAACATCTTTTACAATATTTGTCACAAAAAGCTGTACTTCTTTGTTCCCCGGATCAAAGTATTTTTTACCTCCATACTCTAAAAACCAGTCTGGGTAAAGCCTGGTGATGTGGGTTGCCGCAATGGAAGAGGTTCCTATATTAACATCCGCACGGTAAGGGTTCATCCATGCATGAAATTCCATCCCTCTTTTGTGTGTTTCGTTTATCATAAACTCTAATGGATCATAATAAGGATTTGGTGGCTTGCCTTGTGAACCTGTCAGCCATTCACTCCATGGCTCGTATTGCGAGGGATAAAAAGCATCTGTAGCCGGACGTATTTGCGCAATGATCGCATTCATGCCATTGCGCTGGTGCATATTGAGCAACTGAATGAATTCAGCTTTTTGATTTTCCGTAGATAAATATTTATCAGAAGGCCAATCAATGTTACTAATCGTAGCTATCCATAC
>JBBJOK010000077.1:0-2941 GCA_037721545.1 Chitinophagaceae bacterium | reverse complement strand
TTTCTCTATATGTAATGGTGTTATCTCAGTTGAATTAAACTCATTTCTATAAATTTTCACCAGTAAAATAAAATAACTTATTAATAATGGCCCGAAGATCACTCCTAAAAACCCAAACATACTTAGCCCTACAATAACACCCAAAATGGTTATTAGTGGATGTACATCTCCGATTTTTTTTAAAATAGTAATTCTTGCTATGTAGTCAATGTTAGATAAAACTATGATGGAATACATTGCTAAACCAAAGCCTTGTAAATTATTACCGACAGAAAAAAGATACACTGTTAATGGTATCCATACCAACCCTGTTCCAATTACAGGTATTATAGAACATACTCCTGTTATAAAACCCCATAAACCAAATTCTTTTACACCAAATATTCCATAACCTAAAGCACCTACAAGCCCTTGTATCACCGCTAAAAGTGGAATACCAATAGCATTGGCTTTTATGGTTACTTTGGTTTCGGTTGCAAGCATAGAAAGATTCTTTTTTCTAAGAGGAATAATACCATTTATGTATGCTTCTGTTTTACGGCCATGAATAAGCATGTAATACAATACAAAAAACATGATCAACAAATTTGTTACAAGATTTGCTGTTACACTTAAAATCTTTGGGACACTGTTAGCCATTTTTGATGTGACCGCTTTTACATTATCAGCGCTAAAAGGCTCAAAGCCGGTAGTTTCCTGAATTTTATGAGAAAAGGTTTTTAAAGCAACCATAATTTCTACAGGATTATTAAAAAGTGCTGTGAGTTTTGGGCCTACTAATACAAATGCAAAATATACCGGAAGGCCAATAATTATCAGGTAAAAAATTATAAATAAAAAAGCTGTCCATCCCGGCCTCCATTTTCTTTTTTCAATAAGCTTAAAATAAAATTCACGGCTTAAAATATACAAAGTAATAGCACCTAAAGCACCGGGGATAAAAATATAAAAATGCTGGATAAGTAAAATTGCTATTACTACAATAATTGCTAAAAGGGTTACCTGCCGTAAGCGGTTATTAAATGAAACCATTGCACAAAAATAGTATTATAAGGGTGAGAGGTGAAAATTTTAGGATACAAACAAAAAATAGAATCCTTAGCAACGGCTCACCTTTTTGACGCCTGCCTTTCGGTAGGCAGGTTTCACGACTTAATCAATCCTCCCATACAGAAACACCTTCGCTACAGTTGGCGCAAATATCTATATTCTTTCTGCTGGTTTTAAGTTCGTTTCTAAACTGTTTGTAATTATCATTATTCCATATTTCTTTAAATGACTGCATTTTTAAATTGCCCAGGCGGTGTGATGCATCTTTATCAAAACAACAAGGAACCACCAGCCCATCCCAGGTTATTACATTTGCATGATGTAGCTTCCAGCAATGATTGGCTAATTTATTTTTAGCTTTATAATTACCCTGCTTATCTTTTTTGTAACGACTGTATTTCTCATTTATTGGTATCAGATTATTTGGATCATTTTCATAATCATACACCTGTGCTGTTTTAAACCTTACTTCATCTACACCAATCTCTTTTGCTAATGCTTTTATATCTTCTATCTGGTGTTCATTATGTTTTACTACCAAAAATTGAAAAAAAACAAAAGGTGTTTTACTCTTCAATTCCTTTTTCCACTTTACAATATTTTTTGCTCCTTCTATAACTTTATTTAGATTTCCACCAACACGATATTGTTGATAGGAATCCTGTGTGGTTCCATCGATAGAAATAATCAATCTATCTAACCCACTTTCAACAGTTTTTTTTGCAACCTCGTCAGTGAGATAATGTGCGTTGGTAGATGTGGCTGTATAAATATTTTTTTCAGCTGCATATTTTACCATATCTAAAAACTCACGATTTAAAAATGGCTCTCCCTGAAAATAAAAAATGAGGTATATAATATCTTTATGTATATCATCAATTGTTTGCCTGAAAAAATCTTTTTTTAGCATGCCTGTAGGCCGGGTAAATGCTCTTAAGCCACTGGGGCATTCAGGGCACCGAAGATTGCAGGAAGTTGTAGGTTCAAAGGAAATGGAAATAGGATATCCCCATTGAACAGGCTTATTTAAAATTCGGCCAACACGAAAACTTGCAAAAACTTTTGTTGCATTCCATACCCTTCGTAAGCTTAGTTTGCTCAAAAAATTTAAGCTGTCATTAAGGTTAACCTGCGGCATTGTATAAAGTTACTGCCAAAACAATAAATCGAGAGTAAATTCCCTGAAATTAAGTGTTAATCAGTGGTGGAGGTGTTTAGTTTAATCAAATTTTCTCGTACATCTATATACTCTGATTGGAACACCATATTTTTTTTAAGGAAAGCTTCATAATTGCTAAATACTACGTTAAGCGCAATAAAGTTCATTACATAAGATCGTGTTTCCGCTGGCAGGTATTTTTTAATATCCCAAAAATCCGGATTGAATTTTCCGCTTTTCTTCATCGCCTGCCAAACATTTCCTATTCCGCAATTGTAAGATGCAACCATTAAAAGTAAATTGTTCTTTAAGTTTTTACTTCTGTCACGCAAATATTTTGCAGCAGCATAGGTTGACTTTGTAAAGTTTGTTCTATCATCTTTCAATTTGAGCCTGGCTGCTGCTGTGACCTTTGCCTCAATAATTTTTAATCCATATTCCTTGGCGGGAGCATCCATAAATTGCCAATATCCAACCGCACCGGCACTTGATATAGCATTACGGTTAAAACCCGATTCCAGGGCTATTAATACTCTTAATTCCTGTGGAAGATTGTACCGCTTTAAGACAGCAGTAACTTTCGGAAAAATCTTTTTACCTCTTTGCTGAGTACGAATAAGATAATTTCTTTTTTGTTCGCTAAATTTTTGAACATAATCCAAAGATTGATCTTTGTGAGACTTAAGACTTTGAGGATATGAAATGTTAGCCTCTTTTACAATCGTTCTGATA
>JBBJOK010000436.1:0-2614 GCA_037721545.1 Chitinophagaceae bacterium | reverse complement strand
TTTGTTTCCCGTGGCAATGTTGGTGTTACTTCATCAGATCCTACATCGGGAGGTAAAGAAAATAAAGCATTCAATGCAAGCGATCCAAAAATATTAACTTCTGTAATCGGACCCAATGAAATTCGTTTATATGACAGTCCGGAACAACACACCAACTGGCTCGATTGTATTAAAAACAAAAAACAAACTATCAGTCCTGTTGAGGTAGCCCATCGCTCATGCAGTGCATGCCTTGTAGCTCACGCTGCAATGAAAACAAAAGGCAAATTGTATTGGGATCCTAAAAAAGAAATATTTAAAGATAATGTGGAAGCTAATAAATTATTATCAAGGCCACAACGCTATCCTTATGGAACCAATTATATTGTAAAAAAGAGAATCTAAGATGAAAAAAATTATTGGTATTCTTTTTTTATATTCCCTGTCCGGATGTATGGGTACACAGAAAATAAAAACTTCAAATCCTAACGGAATAAAATTGATTACGCTGGATCCTGGACATTTTCATGCAGCATTGGTACAAAAAACCATGTATAGCGATGTGGATTCAGTGGTTCATATATATGCACCTGATGGCCCTGATCTGCAATTGCATCAAACAAGAATCAATTCTTATAATACCCGGAATGAAAATCCCACGAAGTGGAAACAGGAAGTGCATACCGGTAATGATTTCATGGAGAAAATGCTGAGTGAAAAAAAAGGGAATGTAGTGGTGATGTCGGGCAATAATAAAAAGAAAACAGAATATATTTTGAAAGCCGTTACAGCAGGATTTAATGTGCTGGCTGATAAACCTATGGCTATTGATAAAAGTAATTTTGAATTATTGAAAACCGCTTTCAGTGTTGCAGAAAAAAACAAGGTATTGCTCTACGATATCATGACAGAGCGTTACGAGATCAGCACAATGCTGCAACGTGAACTATCCTTTCTTCCAAAAGTATTTGGACAATTAGAAAAAGGCACACTTGAAAATCCGGCTGTAACAAAAGAGAGTGTTCATCACTTTTATAAATATGTTTCCGGAAGCATACTTACCAGGCCCCCATGGTTTATGGATGTAACGCAGGAAGGAGAAGGGATTGTTGATGTAACAACACATCTCGTCGATCTTATTCAATGGGAATGTTTTCCGGAACAGGTTATTGATTACAAAAAAGATATCAATCTTATTTCAGCCAGGCGCTGGTCTACTGATATGTCGGCAAATCAGTTTAAAGCAATAACCAGATTAAATGGGTTTCCTGAGTACCTGAAAAAAGATATAGTTAACGACAGTATTCTTAAAGTATTTAGCAACGGAGAAATTAATTACCAGCTGCGGGGCGTGCATGCGAAAGTCTCTGTGATATGGGCGTACCAAGCCCCTGAAGGAACCGGGGATACCCATTATTCCATTATGCGTGGAACTAAAGCCAATCTTGTTCTCAGGCAAGGAAAAGAACAAAATTACAAACCAACATTATATATTGAACCTGTTGCCAAATCAGATGCCTCTTATGAAAATGTTTTAAAAGATCAAATTAAATCTATCCAGGCCAAATACCCGGGTATTGATCTAAAAAAATCTAGTGATGGATGGGAAGTTATTATACCTGAAAAATTTAAAGAAGGGCACGAAGCACATTTTGCACGGGTAACTGAAAAGTATTTACAATATCTAAAAGATGGGCAATTACCTTCATGGGAAGTTCCGAACATGATAGCAAAATATTACACAACTACTGCTGCGCTGGAGATGGCACAACAAACTAAAAGAGTTGCTCAATAATTTTATTCATGAAAAAAAGGTTAGCATTTATTTTTTTATTTCATGCATTCGTTTCATTTAATGCAAGCTCCCAGGTTTTAGCAACGCTGGAAGTGAACGTGAAAAAAAATACTACTGGCTACCGGGATGAACTTGCAATTCCCGTAAAGATTGATTTGGATGCAATAACACTTTTGCCCGACAGTGTATTACAACTCGTGGAGATTATTAGTAAAATAAAAACTACAATCCCATACCAGGTTGAGTATAATGATAAAAGAATGTTGAACTGGATTGTACTACCAACAAACAATACGAAACGAATTTTCCAGCTTATCAAAGGAGCACCATTAAAAAATTCAAATCACATAAAAGCTATAGCAGATAATGGTTTACTAACGCTAAGTAACAACAGCAACAACCTGCTTCGTTATAATTTTAAAACGATTTATCCTCCTACCGGAATAGACACCGTATACAAAAGAAGTGGATTTATCCATCCGTTATGGTCGCCGCGTGGTCAGGAGTTAACCCGTATTAATGCGCCGGATCATTATCATCACTGGGGCTTATGGAATCCCTGGACACAAGTGCTGTTTGAAAAGGATACTGTTGATTTTTGGAACCTGGCAAAAAAACAGGGAACAGTTCGTTTTGCAAATTTTATTAAAACTTCAAGCGGAAATGTATTTGCCGGTTTTAAAGCATTGCATCAACATGTAGTTTTTAAAAAAGAAGGTGGCGAAAAAGTTGCCATCAATGAGGTACAATCTGTAAAAATCTATCAACCTGCAAATGATCAAAACTATTACATAGCAGACATAACAATTCAATTGAATTGCGCTACAGAAAATCCTGTAA
>JBBJOK010000435.1:0-2620 GCA_037721545.1 Chitinophagaceae bacterium | reverse complement strand
GCTACTAAAGTAAGCCCGGTAATAATTCCTGCATTATGCTCCAAAGAATGCCAGTTTAGTTTGAGTAAACCTATAAAAGCTAACCTTACCAACAGTACCATGCCGGTAGTTGTAATTATTAAGTATAGCAGAGATATAAACCAAACAAGCCACCAGGCTTGTGTTCCGGCTAAAAGAAAATAGGCTTCAATTTCCAGGCAGGGAGAAAAAAACATTGCCGTTGCTAAAGCTGTGACGATTGCTGCCTTAGATTTTTTCTTTTTAATATCTTCATCAATATGAAAATGTTTGTGCTTGTGATGACGATAAATAAATAATAATCCCATCAGGATAAGAATTACCGGAGCAATTATGGTTGTAAAATTAGTTATGCCTGTGCCAAGCTTAGCGCCTAAAACGCTTAATAAAACTCCCAAAAGAACAGTGCTTACACCATGAGCCAATGCAGAGATTAAAGTTACTTTGGTTACTTCCTGCAACGTCCATTGCTCTTTTTTACCAATAGCGATTATTGGAAGCCAATGATTGGGAATAATTGCATGAAGCAGACTAATGATTAAACTGCCCATAATAATTGAGATCATCCTGTTGTATTAGAATCTTAATTTAATGCCACCATTCACAACAAATCCTTCTGTGTGTGTCCATATTTCATCAAAGGTGGGATTTAAATGTGAGCCATTAACTACATTCTTAAACCTGCCTTGTCTTGTATCTGTAAAGTTTTCAAAGTTTATATACAAAGAAAACTTTTTAAATATTTTCTCTGCCATAAAACCCAATTCTTCAAAAGCAGGAGTACGGGTGCCATCACTTAAATATTGTTTTCCAGTAAAGTATCCTTCCAAGCCCAATTTAATTACGCCTTCCTTCTCATAAATTAAAGCAGAATTTAGTTTATGCTTTGGAACTAGTGGCAAAAATTGATTACCAGTTAAATATTTAGCTTTTGCATCTGTAAATGTATATCCTAAAAACAGTTTGAAATTCTCCTGATAAATAAATTTTGCATTGGTCTCAAAACCTGCACTGCGAATTGGTTTTGAAGCATTTGAAAAACTGCGATTCCCTGATAAATCACTTTCCAAAATCAGGGGCTTATCAATCGTTGTATAAAAAAACATATGATTTAAACTAAAAGCCAGGTTATCACTTAGCTTAGTCCTGAAATTTATATCTGCTGTACCTCCATAACTCTTTTCAGATTTTACATTGTTCAACTGTGCTACATTTCTGTACTGTATTGTTTCAGTTTCTTCTGTAAAAAGGGTAGGAGTTTTGTAACCCATTCCTCCACCTATTCTCGATGACAATTGAGAATTGTATTTCACTAATAATGAAACTCTCGGTAAAACAAATACTTCAGTATTAGAATAGAGTGAATTTTTATAATTAGCAACATCAATACGTAACCCTGTTTCCAGGCTTATTATTTCGGTTGCATCCAGGGTATGTTGTGCATACAAACCCCCGGTTGTTGAAGTATTATCCCTGTTGCTGCTGCTGTTTCTTTGCTCTCTAAAGTCATTGTAGATCACGTTTCCGCCCAATACTAAAGGCTGTCTGTTAGCATTGGTTATATAAGAAACATCTGTAAAGGCACTATAATCACTACCTGCGAAAGTGTACGAGGGAATGCGTATGGTACGATCAAAGACACTGAAACTTTGTTTTGCCATAAATCTTTTATTATCACCTATCTTTTTATCAAGCTCAAAAGTGCTGATATTTCTAAGTGTTTTATTTTTTTCAAAATATTGATGTGAGGCATCTGCTTTATTTTTGATCACCTGTATGTCTCCACCTGTTCTCTCTCCAGTAGTAAAACTGTTGCCTAATATTATAGTAGTTGTTTCATTAGGATAAATAAAAAGCTTGGGATGAATTGTAAACTCATTGGTTTTTGGTACTTCCGTAAACTCATCCTGATCTACATCATACGCTTTTTGATTATTGTATAAAGCTAACAGTGTATAGCCAATTTTTTTTCCTCTGCCTGAAGCAAAGCCACCAATATTGCTTTGCCCTATGTTAGATTGATTTAGAATAAAACTATATTCTGGTTTTAATTTAGGTATTTTTGAAATAAAATTTACCACACCTGCAATTGCACCACCACCAAACAACGGGGAAGCCGGGCCTTTTATAATTTCAACCTGGCGTAAATCTAAAGGCGGAATTTCCAAAACACTTAAGCCACTGGAAAAGTTGCCAAAATTTGCAAATCCATCTTTTAAGAGTTGTGTATATTTTCCATCCAAACCTTGTATCCTGATATTTGAATTTCCTGATGTTGCAGATGTTTGCTGAACTTGTATACCTGTACTTTCATGTAAGAGCATTGCTACATTTGCAGGTCTCATATTATTTTTTTCATCAATTTCTTCAAACTCTATAGTCTCTACTCTTGTTGGTTCATTAGCTATGGTTCTGCTGGTACGGGTAGATTGTATAATTATTTCTTCTAATTCCTCTTCCTCCTCATTTTTTTCTAATTCAATTTTTAATGTATCGGTTATGTAGGGAACAACTATCTTAAATTCTTTCTCCTGATACCCTATTGCAGAGGCAACTAAAGTATAAGTGCCATATGTTTGAAATGTGATTGAAACAAAACCCA
>JBBJOK010000434.1:0-2626 GCA_037721545.1 Chitinophagaceae bacterium | reverse complement strand
TTGTCTTATATCCATTTTTAGTTGTTTTGCAGACAACCTATTTCAGGACGAGACAGCACATAGCTGATGTTTCATTGTCCAGCCCTGCTTTTGCAAATACTTTTGTTGGCTGCTGGCTTTCGTATTCTCAATTATAAATGTTGTTCTATTACTTTTGTAACATCCTCATATAAGGTGGTTGAATATCCGTCATTAGTAAATACGATTTTACCTTCTTTGTCAATAATGAACAATGCAGGTGACGCATAAACTTTATAAAGATTTTCAATTGTCTTGCCATTAAATACGGATACCAGCGTAATATTTCGATTCTTTAGAAACAATTCTATTTTGTCTTTTATAGGGTCATCGATAGTATTGATTCCAATAAATACAATTTTTTCCTTATCAAATTGCTCATGTAATTTTTGCAAAGAAATCATTTGTTTCTGGCATGGCGCACATGCTTTATACCAAAAATCCATAATTACTATTTTGCCTTTTAAATCACTTAGCTTTAATTTTTGGCCTGACAATAATGGCAGTTTCCAATCTGGAGCTATTGTCCCTATTGGCAGTAACTGGTTTTTGCTATCTTCTGAAGAAGGATTGTACTTTGCTACTCTATTATAAGACGATAGATCTTCTTTTGTAAACTGTTTCTTGTCAATGGCACCAGGTTTGAAATCGGATATCCAATAATCGAATACCTGTATTTCTTTAGCCTGACCAACAATCGTTTCAAAATATATATAGTTTCTGATTGGCAAAAAGGATTTCGTGGAAACAAAAATATATGATTCAACTTTGTTTTTACCTGCATTTGGTGAAATACCTGTTTGTATTTTATAGCATTGTTCGCCATTGAACAACTCAAATCCTGAGACTTTAATTTTGTTTAACATTGTGTCTTTGTTGTAAAATTGAAGGCCGGCATTTAAGTATTTTAAAAAAGGGAAAATAAAATAATTACTCCTAGTTCTTTTATTTTATTCGGGTACATAGTTTTTTCAGTAATTTCTAAAGTTTTATTCCAAGGTGTTAATGATAACAAAGCATTTCCATCATATACCTGTTCATATCCGTCGTTGCGAAATGAGGCCAATAGGTAGCCAATTAATGAGTCCGTAGGCAATTTTTTAAAAAAACATTTAGAATGACTTTTTCGCTTTGTTGAGTCTTCGCCGACAGATATTTTATTATAGTTGTCGTGCAAAATAAATTTTGCTTCACTAATACTATTTACAGCGTTATTTTATTTTATCAAGAAGTTGTTTTGTGTCAATCTGCTGCGACTTAGTAAGATTGAAACTGCCTATTAATATAATAATTGTAAGTGTTGATTTAATTTTCATGAAATGTCGGTTTTAAGCTTGCAGCAACTATTATGTTTTCAGTTTATTAACAGCAAAATTACACGTTTAATCTTCTCTATTTTTTATATACTTCCTTTACATTGCCCTTTGGTAAAACATGATGACTGTTTGCCCATTGATACCATTCCTTATCAAGCTTGTTAACCATTTTTTTATTACTGTCTGCCACATTGTGATTTTCAGTGCGGAGTATTTGAAGCATGCTCATGATGCAATTGGCAACTAATGAGAGTGAATGTTGTAACAATATATATATAAGTATCCGATGCATAAAATTTAATATTCATAAGCTCCCATGTCCGGCGATCCATTAATAAATCTACCATCTAAATCTTCTGTATATCCTGTTCTAACTCCTGCATTTATTGCAGGGCTATTTTTTCGTAGCCTGAAATTTTTATTTTTAAAATCTATGAACACCGGGTCAGCTACTTTATCACCTTTGCCTGCTGCAATCCCAATGGGGTCATCATTTCCGGGTGAAAAATATAAATTATGATCATGCACCTGTTCTCCAATTCTTGTTCGTTTATGACCTACCGGTTTTATATAAGGCCCAAAAACTTTTATATCTTTTGCAAAAACAAAAATGTTGTTGCGTACAGTTAAGAAAGTTGAGTCACGATTGAATGTCCAAAAAATATATCGATCAACATTAGGTTCACGGGTTCTTATTACTGTATTATTGAACACAAAAATATTTTTCATCGATCCGCCACCGATGAATTGGTTTCTGTCATCACTTAAATTATAAGCCACTGTTATACTATCAACTTTCCTTCCGGCCAATTCTAAAAAGCCATGATTATTTATGGAGATGTTATGATGAATGTTTACGTTTCTTCCATCAAATGCAGCATCCACTCCATCCAACTCTATTACACCACCATCAGATCCATAAGGTCCGCCGTAAGAACCATAATTCATGATCGTGTTATATGAAATTTCATTGTAAGGCGTTACCACCATTATTGCAATTGGCCCCCATGAATGTGCCATGCTATCATAAGCATCATGAAAGTAGTTGCGTGTGATAAGATTGTGTTTGCCCTTTATTTTTATACCAACAGGAGAATTCTGAAATTCGCAATTGCGAACAATGTTATGATGCGTACCTAATGCTAAGTAAACCGCTCCCAGCTTTTGTACATTTTTATTTTTATGATCGGAGTTGGGAGGGTTGGTATTATCATGGAAGTATAAACCATCAATAATGATATAGCTTCCTTCTATACGAAAAATATTTCCATTCAAAACATTCCAGTCCGGGT
>JBBJOK010000076.1:8173-10783 GCA_037721545.1 Chitinophagaceae bacterium | reverse complement strand
TACATACCGGGGAATTAGGAAGCCTGAAAAGATTTAAAGATGATGCTAAGGAAGTCACTACTAACATGGAGTGTGGTATGATCATAAAAAATTATAACGATATAAAACCTGGTGATATGATTGAGGCGTTTGAAGAGGTGGAAGTTAAAAGGACATTGTAATAGGATAAATCTATAATAGAAAAATATCACATACAAGAATATTATTCCTTTAACTTATAATATTTTTCAAATTTACTCCAACTCTCACTACGAAAAGGATGCATATAAGTTATTGGCTGAAATACATAACATTGAAATGGTATATTCCAAAAACGTGAAATACGAATATCATTATCGTACAAGTCATCAAAATAAAAAATATTCAACAACCGATCTTCTGGAATTGCTTCAGACAATAATTCCTTTTCATTTGGTTTATATAAAATAAGCAAAGGAACAAGTATAAAATTGTTTTTAAGAGGTTTAATATCTATTTTATTCTTTTTTGCACTGTCTAATGCAATCGCTATTGATTTTTTTATATATGTTGCAATATTTGAAGGTGTACCATGATTTACTTGAAAAGAATCAATAGTTAGTTTGTCCGTAATTTTTAATCTAAAAGAGTATAATGCGATAAAATTCTTAGTTCCTAAATTTGCTTGATTTATTTCTCTATAAATGGATTTTGAAAGAATATTATAAAATACGAATTGATTTTTTTCTAAATGGTTAAAAATTTTGTTTAATGATGAATCCTGTATTTGGGAAAATCCGAAAAGGTTGGGTAAGCAAATAGCACTAATAATTAGTGTGCTGATAAAGAGTTTTAGTTTCATAAGTTAATTCGTTACTTAAAAGGTAACAAAAAATAGCTTCAAACTAATAATTTGTTAATTTAAATTATAAAGGAGCTATTCAAAAAATAGGTCTTTATTTTTATATCATTATGAAAAAACTTTATTCAACTGTACTCACATCTCTTTTTTTAATTTCAATTTTTGCGCAAACAAAAAAAGTGGTTGCAGATAAAATTATTGCAACAGTAGGGGATAAAATTGTTCTTAAGAGTGAAATAGAAAATAGTATTTCTGATATGCAGCGGCAAAATATTGATATGCCCGCAAACGCCAAATGTCTTTTATTAGAACAAGCGCTTGGTATTAAAGCATTGGTGCTACAGTCTGAGAGAGATTCAATCCCTGTTTCTGATGAAGAAATAAATGCAGAAATAGAAAATAAGATCAGGTATTTTATTAGCCAGTATGGCTCAAAAGATATTCTGGAGCAGGTAGCGGGTAAAACTATTTACCAGTTAAAAGAAGATTTTAAACAAACTTTTCGTGAGCAAAAATTGGCGCAGGCTATGCGAAATAAAATCGTTGACGAAGTAAAGATCACTCCTTCTGAAGTAAAGGCTCATTATGAAACCATCCCTAAAGATAGTTTGCCTTTTTATGAATCAGAAGTGGAAGTAGGGCAGATAGTGGTTTATCCCAAAGCAAGCCGCGAACTTGAAACGTATGCAATTGATCAATTAAAAGAATTTAAACAGCAGGTTGATAGTGGTACAAAAAAATTTGAAACACTTGCTACATTGTACACTGATGATCCGGGGAGTAAAGAATCAGGGGGTAAGTACGATGTAAACAGAAATGAAAAACAATGGGATCCTATATTTCTTTCAAAAGCATTTAGCTTAAAAGAAGGGCAGGTATCAACCGTTTTTAAAACCAAGTTTGGTTATCATATCATTCAAATGATAAGCCGTGCCGGCGATGATGCTTCTATAAGGCATATTTTAAAAATTCCTCAGGTATCATCTATTGAGATCAATGATGCAAGACAGAGATTGGATACGGTAAGGTCAAAGCTAATTGCAGGCACAATCAAATTTGGAGAAGCAGTTTCCAAGTATAGCGATGACGAAAGCAGCAAATTTACCGGAGGCAGAATTCAGGGTAGAGATGGAAATACTTTTTTAACAATAGATCAATTGGATAAAGATCTGGTGGCAAGATTAAAAGATCTAACCGTGGGAGAATATTCTCAACCGGCAGAATATGTAGATGAAAGAGGTAAGAAAGGTGTTCGTATTATACAATTAATCACAAGAACTGAACCGCACAGGGAAAATTTAAAGGATGATTATAATAAAGTGGCACAAAGAGCTTTAGAAGATAAGAAAAATGAAATGTTGGAAAAATGGTTTTATAAAAACATTCCTACATATTATATTAATGTTGACAATGAATATAAAGATTGTCCTGAAATGAAAAAGTGGATGATAAACGCTACGGCAACTAAATAAAAGCCCATCCCGCAAAGCAGCCCATCCCCACGCAGACTTGTAAAAATTCCGGAATATATACTAAAGCCCTTCCCGACGGGAAGGGTAGAAAGCATGGCCTCATAATATAATCAAAGAAATTCTAAAACCAGTACCAATCTGGTTCTCACTTCGGGGAGATGTGGGCTTTAAATAGGCAAACTGATTCGAAATCATTCAATTACTTTATTAAAAACTTATAGCAATCTAAGTTCCCACTTCGGGGACAGGGGGCTACTTTATTACTTACCTTTGCATTCTTTTCCAATAAATGAGCGACGAAATAAAACACGAATGCGG
>JBBJOK010000076.1:5745-8073 GCA_037721545.1 Chitinophagaceae bacterium | reverse complement strand
CTTACCTTTGCATTCTTTTCCAATAAATGAGCGACGAAATAAAACACGAATGCGGCCTTGCCTTTATTCGCTTACGTAAACCTTTTTCCTATTACCAACAGCAGCACGGAAGTGTAATGTATGGGCTTAATAAGCTCTACTTACTAATGGAAAAACAGCACAATCGTGGGCAGGATGGTGCAGGCATTGCAACCGTAAAACTAAATACTGAACCTGGGTACCCCTTTCTCCATAGAATTAGAAGCAACGCAAATCAATCTATTGCAGATATATTTTCACAAATAGGTAAGGAGATAGAAGAAATAGAAAAAAGTCATCCTGATATAAAACAGCACCCTGGATTAATGAAAGGGCATGTAAATTTTTTAGGAGAATTATTGCTGGGGCATTTACGCTACGGTACTCAAGGGAAAAACAATTTAGATTTTTGCCATCCTTTTGTAAAGAGAAATACTATACCTGCAAGAAATCTTGCTCTTGCAGGAAATTTTAATATCGTTAATAAAGAAGAATTATTTTCTTTGATCAATTGCCATCCCGGCGAACTTGAAAAACAAAGCGACCTCGGTGCTATGATGGAAGTGATCCATCATTTTCAGGTAAAAGCTGATGAACAGTTTCCCGGAAATTTGGATATGGCGAAAGTTTTGAGAAAAGCAATTTCATATTTTGATGGGGGATTTACTTTTGGAGGCGTTACAGGTAATGGGATAGGATTTGTAGTTAGAGATGCTCATGGAATAAGGCCTTGTTATTATTATGAAAATGATGAAGTGATAGTGGCAGCAAGTGAGAGGGCTGCTATACGCACCGCTTTTAATGTAGGAGAAAATGAAGTACAGGAGTTAATGCCGGGGCATGCGGTTATGGTAAATGCACAGGGTAATTTTTCAGTAGAACAGATTCTTGAACCTAAAGAAAGAAAAGCATGCAGCTTTGAAAGAATTTATTTTTCCCGTGGAAGCGATGAGAAAATTTACAAAGAAAGAACAGCATTGGGATACCATTTAAGCGAGCGGGTATTAAAAGCTGTTGATTACGATCTTAAAAATACCATATTCTCTTTTATTCCAAATACTGCTGAAACTGCTTTTTATGGTTTGATAAAAGGCGCAGAAGATTATCTCAATAAAATTAAAATAGAAAGAATTTTAAGTTGGGGAAAAGAGTTTAATGAGGAAAAATTATCAGCGATGATTAACAGAAAGGTGAGGATGGAAAAGATCGCAATAAAAGATGTCAAACTCCGGACTTTTATAACTGAAGACAGTAGCCGTAACGAAATGGTACAGCATGTTTATGATATCACTTATGGTACGGTAAAAAAGGATGAAGACACTTTAATAATAATTGATGATTCTATTGTTAGGGGAACTACACTAAAGGAAAGCATCATCAGGATGTTATCGCGATTACAACCAAAAAGAATAATTATAGTTTCCTCTGCGCCTCAAATAAGATACCCTGATTGCTATGGTATTGATATGAGTAAACTAAGCGAATTTGTAGCGTTCCGGGCTGCTATAGCATTAATAAAAGAATCCGGAGAGGAAAATATATTAAGTGAAATACTGAATAAATGCAAAGAGCTTCAACGGAACAATCAGTTGCATACACAAAATCTTATACGGCAAATTTATAAGCCGTTTACACTGGAAGAAATTTCTAAAAAAATAGCTGAATTAATTACACCGAAAGAAATATCAGTGCCGGTAGACGTTATCTATCAAACCATTGAGGATTTGCATGATAGTTGCCCTACTAATTTAGGGGATTGGTATTTTACCGGCAATTATCCAACACCCGGCGGCAATCGTGTGGTGAATAAAGCATTTATAAACTACATGGAAGGGAAGAATGTAAGAGGTTATTAAACAGAACTAGTTGTGCCATCTCATTAATTTGTAATTTGCAAATGAAATGAAAACTCTCCTACTTATACGTCATGCAAAAAGCAGCTGGGATGATACATCCTTAAGTGATTTTGATCGTCCGCTAAATGAAAGAGGTAAGGCGGATGCGCCAAAAATGGGTAAACGCCTGCGAAAGAATAATGTAAAAATTGATGCATTTATTTCAAGCCCTGCAAAACGGGCAAAAAAAACTGCGGAATGCTTTATAAATGAATATGACAGAAATCCGGGGGAAATAATTTTTATTTCTTCCCTTTACGATGCTTCAGTAAGCGATTTTAATGAAGCAATCAAAACTATAGATGATAAGTATAAAAGCGCAGCACTCTTTTCTCATAACCCGGGTATAACATTACTTGCTAACGAATTAATTAGTGGTGCAGATCTCGATAATATGCCTACCAGCAGCGTATTT
>JBBJOK010000076.1:2473-5645 GCA_037721545.1 Chitinophagaceae bacterium | reverse complement strand
GCTGAAGTGAAGTTTGTAAATCAAAATCTTTTTGATTAGTTGTATAAAATATTTTCTTCTCCAATAAATATGCTGCGAGATATTCCTGTTCAGTTTGCCCCGGGGTTGGTACAAGAACAGCCTTTTTTTGTAGCTTGATGAGATCCATGATGGTCGTATATCCGCACCTGCTAAGGACGATATCAGAATGTTGTATTGCTGCATTTAATTCGCTGGCACATAGATGGTTTTTAATTTCTACTGATGGATTTTCTATTTTCAATTCCTGACTATTATCAGGTAATCCCCTGATAAACAAAACTTTTCCAGTATAGACTTTTAGTTCATTTAAAAGCTGTTCTTCAAAAATTGTTCTTTGCGGTTCAGGGCCCGAAATACTTACCAGCAGATCGTATTTCTTTTCTGAATTAATTGATTGGAACCGGGAAAGAGCACCAAGATATTTTATGCGGTCAGGTAATTTTTTGGGATGCGATAATTCCCCTGCCAGGCCATTTTCTTCGTAATCAGGCACCCAGCATTCTTTGTATTTGTTTATAAAATAATAATGAATACGTTGAGCAATTCTATCTGATAATGAATTACGGGTTTTAATTAATAGTTGGTGTGTTATGTAAACTGATGGAATGTTAGTATGGTACATTCCAAACCTGTTGTCAGAAATAATTCCATCAATTTTATATTTTTTTACTGTTTTTTTTAGCCATTGATGTTCATTATAAATGGTAAAAGCAATTTTTGGGAATTGAGTAAGAATTTTCCAGGGTAAAAAATTTTTCTTTCGGCTGTATTTCATTCGATATCCTGCCAGGGATAAAAAAGTAAGCTCAGGAAACTCTTGTTTTAGTAAATAATAGGTTGCACCCTCTGCAGCAATGTATACCTCGCAATTTTGGTTTATTAATTCGTTTATTATAGGTATACACCTGGTCGCATGGCCAAGTCCCCACTCAAGGGGTGCGATTAATATTTGAAGTTTGACAGGTCTAATGTTAATTTTTTTACCGTTTGCCACATCTAAGCAATAATTAGTTGTGAAAATAGTTTAATTTGGTATTTGATACCATGAAGAAAGTCAATAACATTTTTATAATTATTTTATTTGTGGCAACAGTATTGGTTACCGGATGCAGTGCTTCTAAAAAAAGTAATTGCGGGTGCCCAAGTAAAAAAGGTATGGTAGGCTACTAAAATGTAAAAAATATGAACAAATTTAACCGGGATTTATTGGTGTTGTTCAAAGAAGAATTAATGAGCCCTCAGGCTATTGAACATGAAGTAGAATTGCTTCATGAATTGTTATACGATGTTGAAAAAATAGAGAACCTTATTACTTCTCATGAGGTTATTAATCTTAATAATTATAAAATCCAGCATAATCCAAACATCATTCGCAATACTATTTTAAAAAGAGAGCTAAAGCCGTTTATCTTTTTAAGCAACAAGAATTAACTATCCCCGAGTTTCTTTAATGCCTCTTTTAAATTGGCCAACATATCATTTATTTCTTCTTTTTTGCAAGTTCCTACACTTAATCTGTACCAGTTAGAATTAATAGAAGCGCCAAATGCATAAAATGGCACTACTGCTAACTTAGCTTCATTTAAAACATATTCCGTAACTTTTTTTTGTGTATCGAGTACCGTTCCATCCATAGTTTTTTTACCAACGAGATCAATTTGAATAGTAAGATAAATGGCTGCCTGCGGCGAAATTGAATCAACAGTAAATCCCTCATTCTTTAATTTCTGAAATCCTTCATGAATTGAGCAAAGCCTGTCTTCCAGTTCTTTTTTATAATTGTCAAAATATTTTTCAATAGCTTCTGTTTGTAAAAGATATTTCGCAGTGGCATGCTGCTCTGCCATCGGGCTCCATGCTCCTACATGGCTGTTTATCGCTTTCATTTTATTTAAAACATGCTGAGGCCCTAAAGCCCATCCAACCCTTACACCGGTTGCAGCAAAAGATTTGCTAATGCCATCAATAAATATGGTATAATCTTTCATTTCGGGCCGTAATGAAACAGGGTTGTAATGTTGAGATTCCCCATAGGTTAAGGTCCAATACATCTGGTCGTACATTACATATAATTTTTTTTCATCGTCGCCTCTTTCCATATTTTCCTGTAAAACCAAATCGCAAATATCTTCGAGTTCTTTCTTTTTAAATATAGTGCCCGTGGGATTTAGGGGGGAGCACAGAGCAATTAGTGCGGCTCCTTTTAATAATGGCCTTATTTCTTCTGCCAGTGGCATAAAATTATTTTCAGCCTTAGCTTCAATAACGGCATGCTCACCTTCCACAAAATGAATGTAATGATTGTTATTCCAGCTGGGCACAGAATAGATCACCTTATCGCCTTTATCAACAAGCGCCCTGTATAAGGCATAAATAAGGGGGCGGCCACCGGCAGCAATTAATATTTCTCCTGCATTATACTCCAGTCCCTCTCTTTCACTAATAAATTTTGAAACTGATTCCCTTAAAGCAAGAATACCTTCACCTGGAGGATAAGTAGTAAAGTGATTTTTATAAGCTTCAATTATTTCATGCTCAAACTTTTTAGGGATGGGAAAAATAGATGAATCAAAATCACCGATGGTGAAGTTGTAAATTTTTTCTCCTTTATTTATTTTTTCTTTTATATCCGCACCTAAACGCACAATCTCTGACCCAATTAATGTTTCAGCAAGATGGCTCAATCTTCCAAAGGCCTTTTTTATGGTATTATATATATTGATAACTGAAATGTAATGAAGAAAAAGTAATTGTTTATAATTTTTTCAGGAATTCTTCTATCCCTTCTACAATTTTTTTTGCAACAGATTTATGAAATGCAGGGGATAGAATTTTTTTCTCATCCTCTTTATTGCTTAAAAAGGCCACCTCAACAAGGCAATTGGGATAATCTGTTGGTCCACTTAAACTAAAATTAAAAGCACCGATATTCCCAAATTCCTTTAAACCTAAATCCAACATTCTGTTGAGAATGGTAACGCTTAGCGGACGGAAGCCAATATATCGATAATAGGTGCTAACTCCCTGGATGCTGTCTTTTGAAGATGAATTTAGATGTATGCTGATCAGCATATGAGGGTTATGATTTTTAAGCATTTCAATTCGTTCTGTCATGCTCAAAGAAGTATCAGTTTCTCTCGTCATGACAACC
>JBBJOK010000076.1:0-2373 GCA_037721545.1 Chitinophagaceae bacterium | reverse complement strand
CCCACAATATTTGCAACTGCAAAAATTTCATACATCTGTTCTGTGGTTACACCCAGTTCATGATTTTTTCCTAAATGATATTTAATACAATCATCACAACGTAGAACCATGCTGGCCACAAGCCCAAGCATTTCTTTTGTTTTTTTGTCAATGGCTCCATCCTCGTATGTATTGGTATCCAGGTTCCACAAGCGCTTCATTACAAGATTATTATTGCTTAAAATAACCTCATTCATTTTTTCGCGGTATTCATTAAATTCTTTTACTTGATTACTCATAAATTATATTTTGAAATTTTTAGATGCATAAGATGTTATTTCTTTTTCTCCAAATACCTGATGATAGCCAGTCTTATATCCGATTTTGGGTTTTTAGTATCAGCATTTGTTTCATAAACCTTTACAATGTCAGCATTATCTTTTTTTAAAAAACCAAGGTTAGCTTCCTTACCAGAAAATAAAAAATCTGTCATTGCCACCCGGTAAGTTTTTAATGGGTCAATAGCCTTTCCACTAATCATCCAAATATTATTAGTTGTATCAAGTTGAGCGGGAAAGTTGATTAAAAAACCACCAGTTCCAATATTTTTTCTTCCTGCTTCCAATACTTTTATTAAAAGTGTTCCTTTCATATCTGCCTCACTAATTCCACCTCCAAATGGGAGGCTTCTGATGATATCAAACTGCGTTATAGGAGTAGGCAAAAAATCATCAAGCCTTATTGATCCGGAATTCATTAATGCAACATCAGCCTGTGGGCAAGCATCAGCAATTGCCCTAACAATTAGTTGAGAGAAATTAGTTGGTTTACTTCTTACTTCGCTTTCCCGCCCATCTAATATTTCGCCGGAAGCTAATACTACTTTTCTTGCGTCAAAGCCGAGCGAAGCATAATTGTCTTCAGCTATTTTTGTCCATTTTCCTACATAAACATTTGTTACACTATCCAACGCAATGGTTTCATTTAAATATTTTAAGAAGGTGTTAACTGTTGTCTCTTTCTTTTTTTTATTGATTTTTAGTTTTACAAGGTATGCAGATCTTGCATTTGCATGCGCTTTTGTGATAATTACATTTCCTACTTTTTGATAACGCATATCATGCTCGTGCCCCCCCATAATTGCCGCTAACCCAGGAACTTCCTTAGCTAATACAATATCATCTTCCATAGCCTGGTGAGTTATCGCAATTACAGCATCACAAGAATCTTTAAGCTGATTATAAAGTGTTTTAGCAGTTTGCAGAGGATCAGTGTAGGTTACGTAATCTGCTTTATTAAAGGGGAGCGTTAATCCAATAACTCCAATTTTAACCATCGTTCCATCAGCATCTCTAAGTTGCATGATATATTTATCAGGTATAGAAGTAATATCTGTTCCCTGTTGTTTAACAAAAGGGGATATTTTCCCATCTTTTTTATGAAAGGTGTTTGATGATACCCAGTCAAACTGAGATTCATTAATTCTTTCCTGCAATTCATTTTCAGTAATATCAAATTCATGATTACCAAATATCGCAAGATCAGTTCCCGCAACAGTCATCACTTCTACCATTTGTTTGCCCCGTATACGCTTGCCTAAATATTGCAAACTGTTATATACAGATGGGCTAACAAAATCTCCAGCCATTATCAAAAATGTGTTAGGGTTTTCCCGGATGTATTGCTTTTTTAAAGTTGCTACTCTTGCCATGCCTCCTTCTTTTCCTCCTGCTATTGGCGCAATTTCATACACATCATTAACCTGCACAAATACAACTTCAATTTTGTTATCATCTTTTTTAGTAACCCTGGTTGTTGAGCAGGATGATATAGCGATAAAAAGTATTAAAGAAAAAAGACGAAAATCTTTGTGCATAAAATTTGTTTAGTTGTGCCAAAATTAAAACATTGGTGTAAGTATTGTAAGAAATGCTACAATCATTATCCTATTTTTGAATTATATAAGTTTTACAACATGGAGAAATTAGAATTTGATTTTGGAATGATAGGCTTAGGAGTAATGGGGAGCAATCTTTTACTTAATATGGCAGATCATAAATTTAAAGTGATTGGCTATGATAAGAACCCGGAAAAAACAAAATTGCTTGAATCTTCTGCCACAAAAGGCACCATAGTGCGAGGCGTAAATACGCTTCCTGAAATGATTGATCAATTACAAAAACCACGAAAATTAATGATGCTGGTTCCTGCCGGGGCACCGGTAGATAGTGTGATCTCAGAACTTATACTATTATTAGAAGAAGGAGATATAATTATTGATGGCGGCAACTCCCATTATCTGGATACTGTAAAGCGAATAACTTTTTTAAAAGAAAAGAAGTTGCATTTTATGGGAATTGGTATTTCGGGTGGCGAGCAGGGCGCAAGGCTGGG
>JBBJOK010000433.1:0-2631 GCA_037721545.1 Chitinophagaceae bacterium | reverse complement strand
AAATAAAATGAAAAATTATACTTTTGATTGGATCGAATTTAAGGGGAGCTTACAGCTGGAAGAGATACGGAACAGAAAAGACGCAACTTAAATTTATGCAGCAGTTTCCAGACAAGAAAGGATTTCAGCGATACAATGGAGGCACCCCTCAATTCTATCATTATTTGTCAGGTAAAATTTTATTTCTGAAAATGGTGAGAGGTAAGACCGATGAAATGTTTTTAAAATTTCATGCAGCGTTTGAAATTCTTTATTCACAATTAAAATCAAAATCAAATGTCGAAAAGCAAAATGTTATGAATTTGAAAGAGTTATTTGAACCGACAATTAATACTGAAAGTAAATTACTGCTAACGCTTACAGTTTGGGAAACAAAAGGAATTGAACAGGCAATAAACTTTTATAATGATGGATGCGCATAAAATAAAATTCATGCTTTCAATTCAAAAAGAGATTGACAAGTTAGTTGCAACACTTGGTGCAACTCATCCTGATGTTATTGAAGCTAAAAGTATGTTTGAAAAACTTTCACAAGACGAAATGACTAAAACAACTTCGACAACATCTCACCACATTGACTTAACTCCTATAAAAATTGATACAACCATTATTAGAGAGCAATTAGAAATTAGAGAAGGTAATTCAGTTGATTTTTCATTTATTGCTGACAGAACAGAAGAACTTAAACGAGTAAAAGTTCAATTAATAAAAGACAATTTGCGAATGGAAAACGCAAGGTTGGATTTAATCTTAAAAAGCGAACTTGATAGGTTTTACACTTTTTGTGTAAACGCCTTTTACCAAATAGAAGAACTGATAAATTTTTACTTTACTGAAAAACATCCTGCTTTCAAAGATTTCATTGCAGTGATGCAAGCAAAAAATCCTTCTACCAATTACGGAGATAAAACCGTCATTTCGCAAATTGAAGTAGCTCAAAAAATGTATGTCTTCGAAAAACTATTTTACCCTGCAAAGTATGATGATAGAGGCAATTTTATTTTTTCGTATTCAACATTAAACCTAATCCGTGATGTTCGCAACGAAGAATCACATAGATGTTCAATAATAGAAAAGAACGAAGCAAACATTTTAGCTGATAACAAAGCTTTGATTGAAAAAGTGAAGCAGCATAATTTTACACGGGCTGACAAGTCAGTGAAATACATAAAATCACCTGATGAAAAAAATATTGAAAAGCAAGCCAGATTAATTCCTTTTATAAAGGAAAAAAATTACAACAAGGTGAGAGATGCGGTTAGAGAATTAAGCAACAAAATAAAAGATGACCTTTCCTTATGACAACAGCCATTGAAAAACAAAACATTACAACACAAGAAGAAGCAATACTTCATTTTATCAAGACAATGGATATTGAAATGATAAACAACTTTTTGGATGACAACCTAACTTACCAGGAATTTGAAAAATATATGTTCATTAGCAAACTTCAAAACGCTTTTGAACAGTTCAGAAACTTTGGTGACACAAAATTTATTACTCATGCTGGCGAGTGCAATACATGTAATAAAGGATGCAAAGGTATTTCATTCATCGGCAACACCACAAACAACTACATGGACATTATAGTAGAATCAGCAGAAGGAAGGATTAAAGATTTATATGAGTGTGCGGACTTTAAAAATGAAAACACAACTCTAACAAAGAATAAAAGAATCTACATTAATAAAATTGAATTGGATGATTTTCTATTTTGAAAAGCCAACTCAAAAAAATAATTTTTTAAACTCCTTGGGTAAAGTAACCCCTGTTAGTCCGAGGTTGCATTCCCTCTTTCGTAATTAAAAAAGTTTCTATTCCCCAGCAACGTCTCCGCCCACCCTCCTGGCGGGTGTCCTCACCCGACATTTCCCCCTCTGTTGGCTCAAGTGTCCGCTTGTGCCTGTTAATAAAAGTAGTTTGTAGATTTATAAATTAAGCGGCCCTTTATAAAACTGGCATGAAGAAAAGCTATCTTATAATTTGTTGTGCAATTGTTGTTGCTATTATTGCCAGCTTTTTGTACCTGCGTTTTTCAGTGTTAAAAACCAGGGATTTTAAACCTGATCATTCCAACTAAATTATTGTCAATCTGAGTGTCAATCCGATCTGGTAACTAATTGATTATCAATGTTATTTGTTGTCCCACGAGGATTCGAACCTCGACAAACAGAATCAAAATCTGTCGTACTACCTTTATACTATGGGACAAAAATGATTTGCAAAAATAAGGGTATACAAGAAGTTTGCAAAACCCAATTCTAAATCTTACACAAATAAAAAGGCTGCCCGTAAAGACAGCCTTTAATTATTCATTTATTTTTTATTTAAAAACATTTTTTAAATCAGAAGCGGCCATCGACTGTGCCTGTTTTGCTTCGGGTATAATGGCAGCCATACCAAAAAACTCATGAGTTACTCCATTATAATTTTTATAATTAACGCTCACACCAGCTTCCTTTAATTTATCCGCCAGCATTTGTCCTTCACTTTGTAATGGATCATATTCTGCAGTGATAATTGTGGTAGGAGGCATTCCTTTTAAATTTGCTTTTACCAAAGAAATTTTTGGATCATTTCCTGCAGCAGGATTCGGCAAATAATTATCAAAAAACCATTGCATTAATCCCT
>JBBJOK010000432.1:0-2632 GCA_037721545.1 Chitinophagaceae bacterium | reverse complement strand
TAATATGAATAACAATGCAAAGAGAATTTGCAGAGATTGTTTGATGCGATTATTGCTGTTGAGAAAAACCTAACAGGTTTTAAAAACCTGTTAGGTTTGATATAAAACCAGTTATCAATTACCAGTTATCAATTGTTAATTATCAATTTTTAATGATTGTCATTATTTTCTTTTTCCGGAGTGAGAAGGATTAATACTACCGAACTCCTCTCAAGCTTTACCGGTACTTGTAAATAAGATTTGTAATCATACACCTGTTCTTTAGTAACGGCCAGGCTATTCTGCATTGGGTTTATAAAATAATTGTTGTTGCGTGAATCAATAACATACATGCTGCTATAAATTTTTCTTTTACGGAAATGTTGTTCCGGAATATTTTTTATCAATACTTGAATATCTTTTTCGGCTACGGTTCTTGTCCAGTTATAATTCCATACAAGCACAGCCACGCCTTTATTATTATGTTCTGTGGCAAGAACATGAATTCCTAATCCTACATTGTCAATAGCTTTTGATTCTGCTTTTACTCTTGTGTGGCGCTCCGAAAGTTTTTTACATAACAATAAAGCGTTTCCATAGGGTGATGCATATGCATTTTGCAAATCGAGCAATTCAGATTTGTATTTTATGCTGCTATGATGAATGGTCCAGTTCAACACTTTGTCTATGCCACCACCATAGAGATAAAAAGCTTTGGTAAGCTGACCGGCTGGTTGCATGGTTACTGTTTGTGTAAGCGTGAGCCCGGAAGGTAAGGAGGAGCCGCCCACCATACCATACTCTGAAAGAAAGACGGGGATAATGGGAAGATTGTGTGAAAGCATCGCACTATCAATTCGCTGACGTGCTGTAAATAATTCTAAAGGCCTGTTAGATTCTCCATAACTGTGAAAACTGAAAAAATCAAGTTTCTTTGTGGGGTCAGGATCTGCACTGTAAGAAGTAAAAAAAGTACGGGCATAATTCAACATATTGGGCACATTACTTGTAAAAGCTCCGTTGCTCAATAAAATGGGATCGTAAGAAAGCCCAAGTAATAAATTTTCTGCTCTCAAAATAGCATTGGCCTCATTTAATCCGCGGTAATAATGCTGGTACACTGGGTAATAAGTTGCCATAGTTTCTGGAGTGGCATCTGGTTCATTGCTCACCTGTATGTATTTTATTTTCGGGAATTTTCTTTTATAATGAAGAATGGTTTCCCTTACAAAATTTTGATACGCAACACCTGTTGGCATAAGAAAAGAACCAGAATTGCGGTGACCGCTTAAAGCAATCAGCAATGAGTCGGATGTAGTTGAATAAAAAGCCAATGCATCTTCCACCGGTACATTGCTCCCGGAATATCGGTAATTGTAATTTATGTTGCCGTTATTGTAAACAAAAACCAATTGTATCCATGCCCTTGTTACACGTGTTCTTAATCCCTGCAACCATAAGCGGGAAGCTTCACCTGGTAAAGGACTCGTAGTTGAACTTCCATTATACCTTTCAATCTCCATTACTTTTCCCTGCTTCTGAGCAACATCTACTACAATAGTACTTGCTGCTTCCTCTGCAGGCGTTGGTTGAACTAACAGTGCGCTGCGTGCTAAAAGTTGATTCTCATTTTTCATTTCCTTTACACAACCCAGTAAGGAAGAAAAACATACTGCTAAGGCGATTAATTTTTTTGACATTGTACTCTTTTTTAAAGTTTATAAATTGTGTTGTCTATTATGTTGGTTTTTCTTTTTATTATTTTGCCTGCTGAATATTTAATTGCGGTTCCAGAAAATAAGTTCTGGCTTGTGGTTAGTTTCCAAAGATCCTATCATTACCTTTTTACCCTTATCCTCATCATCACCCAATTGCCTTGTTTCTCTTACAAGCACGAATGTTATTCCATTGCCGGCATGTTTTTTTACCAGATCAGTTACATCCAGCATATGATCCTGTTGTTGATTTGTAAATGCAAGTTCTCCTGCTACAAAAGCTTTTTGTCCTACTTCGTTTATTAATGCTTCATTTTTATCCAGCAACGGTGCATTGTTCCAGTTTAACTTTTGCTCATCCCATTTTTCAGAAGGAATTCCATACACATGCAGGCGGTAAAGGTTACCGGTTTTATCTGTATATCCATTTACTTTTAATAAAACTTTTTTTGGATTATTTAATTCTCCATTTGCATTATTAAATCCGATATAAGTAACATTGTTTTTATTGGGTTCAGCAGCATCAAGCTGAACGGTTAATTCGTTTTTCAAACTATTATTTATCCCGGCATATTTACCACCTGTAACCGTAGCCGCTGCAAACGCTGAAATAACCTGCTGCTTTAATTTTTCTCTGGGAATGGTTAATAGAACAACCGATTGCGGCGACAGCTTGAAATCAAAAATATTGTTTTGCGGCAGCATCAGCAGATTTGTTACTTCACCATAGCTGCTGCCACTCACAGTTTCAGCAGTTACAGGAACACCTGCAGCAATATCTAAACCTGATAAATCAATTTTTAAATTATAATCAAACATTCCTCTTTGCACCAGCCACAAATAATAGTTTCCACTCTGTGCATCATAAGAAGTATAACTATCTAAACCATTATCATCTACTGATGCTTTTGTTTCAAATAATGGCCGTTCATTTTTAA
>JBBJOK010000431.1:0-2636 GCA_037721545.1 Chitinophagaceae bacterium | reverse complement strand
AACATAACCAGCATCGATCGTAGTTTTATTTCATTTGAAGGCTATATAACAGAAAGAAAATCAAAGGCAGCATCTAAAAAATAGTAAAACAATCAGGCTCAGTATATATTTATTAAAGCCATTTCTTCTTTCGGATCCATTGGTAAACCTGTAACAATAGCCATCACAAATAATACTATGGGATAACCCCATTTTTGTACTAATTCAGGCATAAATTGAAAGGTCATCCCATAAATACCATTCTTTTTGGAGTTTACTTTTATTCCTGTTATTATAGTCTATGTTCTCACAGGCAAAACACCAGATAGTATAGTTTTGTTTTGAAAAGATTTTAGGTAGATTAATTTTAATGACGGTACAACCAAATATGATGAATTAATTTTCCTTACTTTTAAAACCAAGTTCTAAAATTTTCTGCTCATGATAAAAAAAATACTTTCTGCTTTTATATTCTTTTCCGCACCCATTTTATTTAATTCCTGCACAACTACAAAAAATGTAAACAATGTTACAACCAATATTGCTCCCAATAATACTCCTAAAGCTATGCGGGAATTTCGTGCAGCATGGGTAGCAACTGTTGCCAATATAAACTGGCCAAGCAAACCGGGCTTGAGCACAGAGCAGCAGCAAAAAGAAGCTATTGCCCTGCTGGATTTTTTGCAACAGCATAATTTTAATGCGGTCATTTTACAGGTTCGTCCGCATGCAGATGCACTATATAAAAGCGACTTAGAACCATGGAGTTATTATCTCACCGGAAAAGGCGGTAAAGCACCGGATCCATATTATGATCCGCTTACTTTTTGGCTGGAAGCTGCCCATGATCGGGGATTGGAACTGCATGTTTGGCTAAATCCCTATCGGGCACATCATCCTAAAGGTGATAGTATTATCAGTAATCAATCCATAATAAAAACCGACCCGGAGTTGGTGTTGTATTTAAAAGACGGGTATTGGTGGATGGACCCCACGCTGAAAAAAGTTCAGGACAGAACCATCAATGTGGTGATGGACCTGGTAAAGCGATATGATATTGACGGTGTTCATTTTGACGATTACTTTTATCCTTATCCTGATTATAATTTGATGGCCGATTTTCCTGACAATACAAGCTGGAAAGTTTATCAAAATGGCGGAGGTAAATTATCCCGTGGCGACTGGCGGCGCAAAAGTGTGAATGATCTTATTGAACGCATTTATAAAGAAATGAAAGCTACAAAACCAAAAGTGAAATTTGGGCTTAGCCCTTTTGGATTGTGGCGGCCCGGATTCCCGGAAACTGCATGCTGCTTTGACCAGTACAATGTTTTGTATGCAGATGCGAAGCTATGGTTAAACAAAGGCTGGATAGATTATTTTACACCTCAATTGTATTGGCCAATAAAAAGAGCGCCGTTAAGCTATCCTTTATTGCTGGGGTGGTGGGCAGGGGAAAATACCCAAAACCGTCATTTATGGCCGGGAATTAATGTTGGCCGGGATACGGGCAGAACAACGGTTGATGAAACTATTAACCAAATTATGATCACACGTGGTATGGTGCCCAAAAGTAAAGGTGTTGTGCATTGGAGCATATCATCAGATGTACTCAATACAAATCTTCGAAAAGCGTTGTTGGAAGGCCCTTACAAAGATGGCGCCCTGGTGCCGGCAAGCCCATGGCTTGATAAAATTGCACCGGATGGGCCTACGGTCAGCATAATAAAACAACAGGATAATTTGAAAATAAGCTGGATACATAATAATGAGGCAGATGCATTTAGGTGGGTAGTATATTACCGTTACGGCAATGCATGGAGCTATAAAATTCTTAACCGTAAAGAACGAATGCTTCCTGTAAAATTAATCGGGGGAACCGATAAAGCCCCACTTACTTTAAACAGCATTGCTGTTACGGCAGTTGATCAAACAGGTAATGAAAGTTTTTTGAGGGAGGTGGAAGTGAAGTAAAAAAATTTTTACCGGGAAATTATAATATCGGTTGCTTGCATAAATAAATCACATCTTCCTAAGTTGTTCTACCCGTTCATCAAATCCTGTATTTGTTGTTAATGGATTTTCAAATGGCTTAAAGGTATTAATCACTTCTTGGGAATGAGTTTCGGGCTTTTGTGTTTGCATATTTATGTGTACAAACGTACTCCACAAAACAGATTTCAATTTATCTTTGCGTTCATTCCACATTTTCAACTCAACTAAAATATCTGTTTCTCCTAATTTTAATAAAGCAGAATCTATAACAACAGTCTCCATCAAAAAAGCAGGCTTGAGATAAACAATTTGATTCTTGCTTACTACCCAGCCGAGGCCATGCTGTGACGCAAAATGATAAATATTAAAATTCATATTTGCAATGATGTGGTCTTCACGGGATTGATAAAATAATCAATATATCGGGCATTGTTTAAATGATTAAATGGATCACAATCGGGAAAACGAATAAGTACTTTGCTTTCCCAAACCTTTGAGAGTGTATTCATATTTGCGAGTTAGGCAGGAACAGAAAGTATTGAATAGATGTATATGAATTAAACAGTATTAGATTCCAATTGTTTTTTAGCCTGATATTTTTTTCTGCGGAAAATAAAAATTAAAATAAAAATCACCAACAATATGGCCGGCATAATAGCCAC
>JBBJOK010000430.1:0-2641 GCA_037721545.1 Chitinophagaceae bacterium | reverse complement strand
GTTTCATTGCTTAATTTTTTACCAGAAAACACCGTTGTATGGACAGAGGATTGGGAATTTATCAAAGAAAAGATTACTCAGCAGGAGGAAGACCTTGAAACCTTTTTAGAAATAGAGAAAATAAATAATAATCAAGTTACAAGGCCCAAATTTCCGGAGGAGCATGATGAGCTAAGTGAAAAAGAAGCTGTTTCTGAAATTGATTTTGTAAAAGCGAATGTTTTAGAAGAACAAATTACACAGCGGCATATAATTGAGTTTGGCAACAAAGCATACTTTTCAAAAGCGGACAACGGACAACTAACAACGGTCAACTTTTCAATTAAGCCACAACCTGCTTTTAACCGGCAGTTCAACCTGCTTATTCAAAATTTAAAAGAGCTTGAACAAAAGCATTACAACATCTTTTTATTTGCAGATAATCCTAAGCAACTGGAACGGTTGCATAGTATTTTTTCTGATTTGAAAGCAGAAATCCAGTTTACGCCAATCCCAACTTCTATACATGAAGGTTTTATTGATGATGATTTAAAATTAGTTTGCTATACAGATCACCAGATATTTCAGCGCTATCATAAGTATAAAGTAAAGCAGGCTTTCAGCAAGAACAAGGCCCTTACTTTAAAAACTCTTCGTGAATTACAGCCGGGAGATTTTGTAACTCACATTGATCATGGAGTAGGTATTTACAGCGGCTTGCAGAAGATTGATGCCAATGGAAAAATGCAGGAAGCAGTAAGAATTGTTTACAAAGACAAAGATCTTTTGTATGTGAATATTTCTTCTTTGCATAAAATAAGTAAATATAGTGGCAAAGAAGGCACAGTGCCGAAAATGAATAAATTGGGCAGCGATGTTTGGAATAAATTAAAAGACAAAACCAAAAAGCAGGTTAAGGATATTGCTACTGATCTTATAAAATTATATGCGCAAAGAAAAAGCTTAAAAGGGTTTGCGCATTCCCCAGATAATTACATGCAAACAGAATTGGAAGCATCTTTTATTTATGAGGATACTCCTGATCAGAATAAAGCGACTGTTGATGTAAAACGTGATATGGAAAAGCCATCACCAATGGATAGATTGGTTTGTGGAGATGTAGGTTTTGGTAAAACCGAAATTGCCATAAGAGCAGCATTTAAAACTTGTCTTGATGGGAAACAGGCTGCCGTACTGGTTCCTACAACCATCCTTGCTTATCAGCATTTCAAAACGTTTGGAGATCGGTTAAAAGATTTCCCGGTAACCGTTGATTATATCAATCGCTTTAAATCATCTAAAGAAAAAAAAGAAACGCTAAAAAAATTAGAAGAAGGTAAGATCGATATTATTATAGGCACCCATGCATTACTAAGTAAGGATGTAAAGTTTAAAGACCTGGGAATAATGGTAATTGATGAAGAACAAAAGTTTGGTGTGGCATCAAAAGAAAAATTAAAACAGATAAGAACAACTGTAGATTCTCTTACATTAACTGCAACACCCATCCCTAGAACATTGCAATTTAGTTTAATGGGTGCCCGGGACCTGAGCATTATAAATACGCCGCCACCCAATCGGCAACCTATACAAACTGAAGTGCAGGTATTTAATGCAGATTTTATCAGGGATGCTATTTATTATGAAACCGAAAGAGGCGGTCAGGTATTTTTCATTCATAATCGTGTACATGGTTTGGCAGAAATGAAAGGACTAATACAGGGATTATGCCCTGATCTAAGCATTGCATTTGCTCATGGGCAAATGGATGGTGACCGGTTGGAGGAAACGATTCTTGATTTTATGGATAAAAAATATGACGTACTCCTCTGCACAAATATTATTGAAAGTGGTGTAGATATTCCCAATGTGAATACCATCATCGTAAACAATGCACACCAGTTTGGGCTTAGTGATCTTCACCAATTGAGAGGAAGGGTTGGAAGAAGTAACAAGAAGGCTTTTTGTTATTTATTAGCCCCGCCGATGAGCACATTACCTGCCGATAGCCGAAAACGATTATCAACTTTAGAACAATATAGTGACCTGGGAAGCGGCTTCCAGATTGCCATGCGTGACCTTGACATTCGTGGTGCCGGAAATCTTTTGGGAGGTGAGCAAAGTGGTTTTATTGCTGAAATAGGTTTTGAGATGTATCAAAAAATATTAGATGAAGCCATTAGAGAATTAAAGAGAAAAGAGTTTAAAGAATTATTTAAAGAAGAAATTCAACAGCAAGATGATTTTGTAAAAGATTGTACCATTGATACCGATCTTGAAATTCTTATTCCTGATGATTATGTAGAAAGCATTACCGAAAGGTTAAGCTTGTATTCAAGACTGGATAATTGTGAAACTGAGAATGACTTAAATAATTTTCATACTGAAATGATTGATCGTTTTGGGCCAATTCCCCCGCAGGTGGAAGATCTGTTTACTACAGTTCGCTCACGCAAAATAGCTGTTGAACTCGGCTTTGAGAAAATGCTGGTAAAAAATGAGAATTTAAAATGCTTCTTTGTTAGCAATCCGGAATCACCTTATTTTCAAAGTGAAACGTTTACAGGTATATTAAAGTTTATTCAAACGAAAACAAATAAGGCTAAACTAAAGCAGGTAGGCAGGAACGGAATTTTAATTGTAGAAAATATAAAAACTATGA
>JBBJOK010000429.1:0-2647 GCA_037721545.1 Chitinophagaceae bacterium | reverse complement strand
AACAGGATTTTCAGGTTTTAAAAAGATTTGCAAAAGTGTTTGAACAAGCCTATACCCGTTTTCTCGATCTGCAAAAAGCAGAAGCACAAGCAAGGGAAGCAACCATTGAAGCGGCGTTGGAAAAAATAAGAAGCCGGTCGCTGGCTATGCATCGTTCAGATGAATTGAGGGATGTTATTGCCATCATATTCGAAAAATTAAATGGGCTCCATATACTGCTTGGCACTGTTGCGATCTGGTTATTTAATAAAGCAACTAAAGATTCAATTTTTTGGGTAGGTAATAATCTCCAACAGCCTGCTTTGATAAACCTTCCTTATGATGAGGAATTGATGAAAGAAGATACCAATTATAAAGATAGCTGGCAGGCATTCCTTAGCGGCGAGAGCTACATCAATAAAGAGTACAGCGAAGAAGAAAAGAACAGATATTTCAGGTATGTATTTGCGCATAACGATTTAACAGCAATACCGCCTGAAGTAAGAGATTTTCTTACAAAGGGACAAAAATATATTGCCTGTTTGTTAGTTGAACAAAATTCATCATTATACTTCGATTGCTGGCAAGGCGCCATTTACAGCGAAGAAAGTATCAAGGTATTTAGAAGGGTTGCCAAAGTTTTTGAACAGGCTTATATACGTTTTCTTGATCTGCAAAAAGCAGAAGCACAGGCAAGAGAAGCAAAGATTGAAGTGGCATTGGAAAGAGTAAGAAGCAGAACGATGGCAATGCAAAAAAGCGACGAACTTCCGGAAATATCTTTTTTGCTTTTTCAACAAGTGAAAGAATTGGGTTTGACGGCTATTCAAAATTCTATTGGAATCGTTAATGAGAAGACAGCGTTTGTTGAGTTATCTACAACTATTCATGGCAGCCATTTGCTACATACACTTAATGTGCCAATCGATGATCCGTACTTGATGGCTAAAGCAGTTACTGCATGGAAAGCAAAACGCAAATCATTGACATTGGAGTTTGAAGGACAGGAATTGAAAAACTATAATGAACTGCGCAATAGTTTTTTGGAAACGAAAGTAAGTTTCCCTGAAGACCACTGGATTGTCAATATCTGTTTCTTTTCAAAAGGATGGCTTTCCTTTTCTACTGATAAAAATGTATCAGGTGAAATAATTGTTGTGCTAAAAAGATTTGCTGCAGTCTTTGAACAGACCTACACCCGCTTTCTCGATCTGCAAAAAGCAGAAGCACAGGCAAGAGAAGCACAAATAGAATTGGCCTTGGAAAGAGTGAGAGCAAGAACAATGGCCATGCAACGAAGCGATGAGTTGGCAGATGCAGCAGTATTATTGTTTCAGCAGGTAAAATCATTTGGTATAGAGTCCTGGGGTTGCGGATTTAATATCTGGGAAAAAGATGAGAAGGTCTGTACTTCATATTTTACAAGCAATGAAGGTAAATTGGTTGAACCTTTCCAAATACCGCTTACTGAAGATCCAATTTTTATTCGTTTTTATGAGTCAAGACAAAAAGGAGAAGATTTTTGGATGCAGGAGATCAGTGGTCAGGAAGAGGAAGACCACTATAAGTATTTGTGCTCACTCCCTGTGCTTGGGGACATGCTGAAAAAACTTCCGGAAGCCGGCATTCCATTTCCCACATTTCAAATAGATCATGGTGTAAATTTTTCGCATGGCAATCTGCTTTTCATTACTTATGAACCGGTACCCAATGCACATGAAATATTTAAACGTTTCGGAAAAGTATTTGAACAAACCTATACCCGCTTTCTTGATTTGCAAAAAGCTGAAGCGCAGGCAAGGGAAGCAAAAATTGAAGCCGCCCTTGAAAGGGTAAGAACAGCTGCTATGGCTATGCATTCCTCTGAAGGCCTCATGCAGGTTACACAAATTTTAAGGGAGCAGGTTGCTTTATTGGGAGAGAAAGAGCTGGAATCTATTCTTATTCATATTTATAATGAAAAGGCGGACGAGTTTGAAGCCTGGTATTCTTACCGCCATCCCGATGACCCCGAAGGTAACATTGCCACAGGACGTACGGTGTTTAACTGGAGTACGACGGCACGGGCCCGTTTGGATAAAGAAAAATATCATACGGACGAATCGGATTACACAATCGTAGCCGATTATGCCTTGCTGAAAGAATGGTATGAACATTTGTTCACCATCATTCCTGAGGTTGTAGAGGTTAATGCTGAAGGAAAGATTTTGGTGCCGGATGTTCTATACTATAACTATTCAAAAATTTTAGGCGGGGCATTATTGCTCATCACAAATAGCGAAGCCTCTCAACATTCCAAAGATTTGTTGAAGCGTGCTTCAAAAGTTTTTAATCTGGCTTATGCCAGGTTTCTTGATCTGCAAAATGCGGAAGCGCAGGCAAGAGACTCTCAGATTCAATTGGCATTGGAAAGGATTCGTGGCCGTTCGTTGGCCATGCACCATTCTAATGAACTTAAAGATGTTGTTGCCATATTATTTCAACAATCAAAAATGCTGGGATTAGAATTTGATGGAGGTGCTGCCATTCATCTATTTAGCGAACATTCAAAAGATGCTTTCATATTAGTGACTTCTCCAATTACATCACCAATTCAGGTAAATCTTCCATTCGATGAAGAAGCATTTGCAAACAATCCCATCATATTGGATGTATGGCATGCAAAAGA
>JBBJOK010000428.1:0-2666 GCA_037721545.1 Chitinophagaceae bacterium | reverse complement strand
ATAAAATGAAAAATTATACTTTTGATTGGATCGAATTTAAGGGGAGCTTACAATAGCTCCTAACCTTTTGCCGAAGCAGCAGTTTCAATGATAAAGTTAATGAATGTTCATTATGAATAAATCTTAAACCGAAAATGAAATACAATCGGGGCAGGCTGTCTTACAATTAAAAACAAATTTAGATAGAGATGAATCCAAAGGTTGATTTTTATTTTAGCAAAGCCAAAAAGTGGCAGGAAGAAATTACGAAATTAAGAACGATCGTTATTGATTGTGGACTAACCGAGGAATTGAAATGGGGCGTTCCATGTTATATGTTCAATAAAAGTAACATAGTACTCATCCATGTATTTAAAGAATATTGTGCATTTTTATTTTTCAAAGGTTCCTTGTTAAATGATACCAATGGCATTTTAATCCAACAAACGAAGAATGTGCAGGCGGGTCGCCAGGTGCGATTTACTAATGGCAAGGAAATAGCTAAAATGGAGCCCATCCTGAAAGCTTACATCTATGAAGCCATTGAAGTGGAAAAAGCCGGCTTAAAAGTGGATTTAAAAAAGACTAATGAATTCACAATAGCGGAAGAATTTCAAAAAAAATTAGATGAACTCCCGGCCCTTACAACTGCATTTAATGCACTCACGCCAGGGCGGCAAAGAGGGTACATGCTGCATTTTTCTGCACCCAAACAATCCAAAACCCGGGAAGCAAGGGTTGAAAAATGGATCCAGCAAATTCTAAATGGAAAGGGATTAAATGATCAGTAAATTAGAGTCAGTTTATTTCTATTGAACAACTTAAGAGACCGCATTTAACAAATCAATTATCGGCTTCTTGGCGAAAAAAAACTACATATTGAACAACAAATAATAATTATAATATCGACTGAAGAAGTCTTGATTATATGTTATTTCAAAAATAAATTAAAAGTTTAAATTGGAATTATCAAAGTTATATATGCATGCTGATTTATCAAGAAGGAAATTTATCAAAACAGGGATAGGATTATTTTTTGTGCTTAATGCCCCCGAATCGCAATATATAATTAGTGTAAATGGCCGCATACCCGTTTCAGAAATGGGTACCACATTAATTCATGAACATTTTCTCGTTGATTTTATTGGTGCAGATAAAATTAATTACAGCCGGTGGAACAGACAAGAAGTAGTAACCAAAGTTTTACCCTATTTGCTGGAAGCAAAGAAGCATGGGGTAAAAACAATGTTTGATTGTACTCCGGCTTTTTTAGGCCGCGATGTTTTTCTTTTAAAAATGTTGGCAAAAGAAAGCGGGTTACAAATAGTAACCAACACCGGATATTATGGTGCTGTAGATAATAAATATTTACCCAAATTGGCTTTTACTGAAACAGCAGAACAAATTGCAGGGAGATGGATAAAAGAATTTAAAAAAGGAATCGAAAACACAACAGTGAAACCAGGTTTTATTAAAATAAGTGTTAACCCGGGAAATTTATCTGCTCTCCATCAAAAGGTCGTAAGGGCTGCTGCCATAACACATCTGCAAACCGGATTAACTATATGCTCGCATACCGGTATTGCTATACCCGCATTTGAAGAGATCAATCTGTTGAAAAAAATGAATGTGCATCCTTCTGCATTTGTATGGACGCATGCACAAAATGAGCAGGATATAAAATTGCATGTAAAAGCTGCTACAGCTGGCGCATGGATAAGCCTTGATGGGATTGGTTGGGGCAATATTGAAAAGTATGCAGATACAATTAATAACCTGGCCTCCGCAGGTATGCTTAATAAAATTTTAATATCTCATGATGCAGGTTGGTATAAACCGGGTGAAAAAGAAGGTGGAAGTTTTAAAGGTTATACAAATATTTTTGAAGAACTGATACCCTTATTAGATAAAAAAGGCTTCACTGATAATGATATACAACAATTACTTATTAAAAACCCGGCAGAAGCCTTTGCTGTAAGGGTAAGAAAATCATAGAGATATACTTTTGAGATGGAATTTATGTTAATCAAAAACAACACATAATTAATTATGATGCTTTCGATATTACCGAAACTGGGTTTTTTCTAAATTACAATACGGTATTGGAAAGTCATAAAATACGATGCTCTTGCTTTTACTTTATTTTAAGTATAGAATCTAAATATGAAATATACAGCCAGGATATTTTGGAAAAAGAAGGAGACCGAAACTTTTACAGATAATAAATATAGCAGAGGCCACACCTGGGTTTTTGATGGTGGTGTAGAATTGCCGGCATCTGCCTCTCCGCAGGTTGTACCACTACCTATGTCTATTGAATCGGCTGTAGATCCGGAAGAAGCATTTGTAGCTGCCATTTCCAGTTGCCATATGTTGTTTTTTTTATCTATTGCAGCAAGTAGCAATTATATTATAGAAACGTATGATGACCAGGCTGAAGGAATAATGAGTAAAAATGAACATGGCCAAATGATAATGGGTGATATTATTTTAAAGCCGAAAATAGTTTTTTCGGGAACCACTATTCCCACCGCTGAGCAAATAGCAGAGCTGCATAATTCCGCACATCATAAATGTTATTTAGCTAACTCAATTAAATCAACTATTAAAATAATTCAATCTTAAAAATCAGACTAACTATTGCATAGGTTTCTGTGCATTTTCCTTAATCCTGTCTCTCACCTTAT
>JBBJOK010000427.1:0-2672 GCA_037721545.1 Chitinophagaceae bacterium | reverse complement strand
ATACCTGTGCAATGTGCACCCATAAAATATTTTATACCCGATTGCTTCAATTGACTGGCCGTCCACTTTATTTGCTCATCAGGATTGTTAAGCAAATGAAATCCTCCAATAGCTGCAAATACGGGAAGTTGTTTTAAATTGTTTTGTGTATGTGTAATTGTATTGATAATGCCTGAATGGCCGCAACCGGAGAGGAGCACCAATCCTTTTTCAGTACGAATTATTAGAGACATATCTTCAGGAATATTATCTTCCACTATTGTACCTGCAGCGTCTTTCTTTTTGCTGGTAACCGGATAATTTTTCTCAGGATGAACCCGTGGCACATTACCTGTGAGATAAATCCCGGGAAAAATTTCTTCAAAATTTTTATGCAATACAATTTTTCCTCCCGTTTGCATATATAACAGTGAATCCATTTTTCGGCCGTTATTTTCATCACCATTTGCAGAAACACGGGGATCAAAAAAACCCGGAGCAACATGCGTAACAGATAAAGCATTTTTATTGAGGCCACTTGTTTCTTTTCTAAGGGGCAGCCAGCCAATTGTATGATCCCAATGGTTATGGCTGAGTATTAAATGTTGAACACCTGAAAGATCAATCTTCAGTTCCTTCGCATTATCCAATACAGTTCTCTCATGACTGCCTGCATCAAATAATATTTTTATAGAATCGGCTTCCACCAAAGCAGAAAAGCCCCACTCACCCATACCCTGTTGAGCAAGCATTGTACTGAGGATGGTAATTTTTAATTTTTTAACAGCATGATTATTTTGTTGTGCTTTACTATTACCTAAAGCAACCACCGATATCAACAGCAGTAAATAATTTTTCATTGTTATTTCGGTTTAATTAAAATAATAAGTTGTTCAATTATTATGTTTGAATATTTTCTCCTTCTAGTTGGGCAATGATTTTATTCTCCTTCCAACGTTAAGGAATTCAAACATACAGATCTCTTTTTAGGTCTGATTCGCTAATGGCAGATAAAGCAGACGGTAGCTTTGAAGTTATTCTTTTTGCCTACAGCTATTTACTTATTAAGGATGTAGTACGCCCATTATCACAACCATAAATATGTTTTTTCATAATCAGCTATTATTAAAATAATTTTTATTGCAAAAAAACAGCGGCACACAGTTGAGCATACCGCCGTTTAAATTTATTTGCCACGTGGCCTGTAGATATCATGAACCAGTAACTTTATTGTTGTGTTGCCTATATTTTTAGCAGAATGTGTAATAGAGCCGAATATAACACCCATCCCTGCTTTCAAGTCCATTTCCTGCCTTCCTCCATCAGCAGATATAGCAATTTTTCCTCCCTGAAGAACATACAGAGTATAATCAGGATGTGTATGAATTAAAGCTGAATCACCGGGCTTAAAAGCTACTTCATACATTTTTATATTTAGGGTATCACCAAGCACTTTTGCAAATGCAGCTTCCACGGTTAAAGGATCCATAGCTGCATCGTACACAGGCATTGACGAAGTGTCTTTGTCAGTTACAGCGGTTGAGTCCGTTGCAGCAATTTTATTTGTAGTAGCAGTGTCATTGCATGCAACAAAAAATATTGCAAGCATTAATGTGAAAATGAACAAAATACTTTTTTTCATGATTGTTAATTTTAAGGTTTAAAAAGAAATAAATGCAAGATGTTTTAAAAAGGTTGTAATGCAGCTCTTCAGTGGATATGGCAAAACGGTGTAGGAAAACGAAAGATGAAAGTTATGAAATATATTTTTTAATTTCAATACTTCTCCCCATTTTTTCTATGTGTTGCGTTGTGTGGATGCTTGTGTACTTCCATATTTTCAGTTTGTGCTTTTACATCAATAGGTTGCTTTTGTGAAATAATTTCATCCACATTTTCTTGTAGTTTAGGTATGTCTTCAGTAGACTGTTCTTCCATATTTTTTTCTTCACTCATTTTCTAAATGATATCCTTTTTTTAAAAAAGAAATAAGTTTGGTACCGGATTTTGTCAAATCATGTTTATAAACCTGAAGAGATATCCTAGTCGTTTTCATATATTGAAGCCGTCCGGCTAAATCTGTTAAAAGATTTGTATCATAGGTTCTTAATGGAGGATTGCCTTCAGGTCTGCTAATACTATTGTCTTTGCCAATCATAGTTGCCATTATTTCCGGGTCAAATATTTTTATGGTGAGAGAACGGTATTCATTTTGATGATTCAACTCAATGTCTTCGAGCATTCGGATTAAATCAAATTGATTGTAATGCTTCATGATTTGTTTTGCAACCTCACTGTTTCTAATCAGCCGAAATCCTCCGGAGTTTTGCATTTGCTCAATAGTTCTTCTGTTAGAAATCAAAAATCTATTACGACGGGCAACTGCGGAATAATAATAAAGCTCTGATGTATTATTTAAATTTGGTCTTATTAACCTCTTTATTAAAGTATCTGTAATTATATCTAATTTTTCATGACGTTTTTTATCCTCCGCAAGTGCTTCCTGGTCTTGCTCTAAATCTTCTATAAGTGATTGTATGAATTGTTTTTCCCTGTCTTTTTCTATCTTATGCTCCAACTGATACTCCGCTAAAAATCCGCAGAACACAGCAAGAAATAACATGAAGAACTGGAAAACATATTCTTTCCATTTCTTTTTTTCATGTACGTGACCGTGATGATGTACTTCCATT
>JBBJOK010000075.1:9094-10970 GCA_037721545.1 Chitinophagaceae bacterium | reverse complement strand
TACCAGGGCTTTTGTTTATTTAGATTCCTATGGGTATTAAATTATTATCATCGCATCGCCATAGCTAAAGAAGCGATATTTATCTTTAATTGCTTTTTTATAAGCTTCCGTCATAAGATCGTACCCGGCAAATGCACAAGCCATTATTAACAAGCTCGTTTTTGGTAAATGAAAATTAGTTACCAAGGCATCTGCAATATTAAACTTGTAAGGGGGATGGATAAAATGATTTGTCCAGCCTTCAGATGGTTTCAATAGTTTTTGTGCTGTAAAAGAAGATTCCATGGCTCTCATAGTCGTTGTTCCAATAGAACATATTCTTCTGCCACTTTCTTTTGCTTTATTTACAATCTGGCAGGATTCTTCTTCAATACGATAATATTCAGCATCCATTTTATGTTTGCTTAAATCTTCCACTTCGATAGGGCGGAAGGTTCCAAGCCCTGTATGCAACGTAACTTCGGCAAAGCGAATACCTTTAATTTCTAATCGCTTTATTAATTCAGGGCTAAAGTGCAAACCTGCCGTTGGGGCAGCAACAGCACCTTCATGTTTGGCGTACACCGTTTGGTAACGTTCTTTATCTTCTTCTTCAGGCTTACGCTTAATGTATTTTGGTAATGGCGTTTCACCCATAAAATAAAGCATCTTTCTAAATTCTTCTTCAGTGCCATCCCATAAAAAACGAATGGTACGGCCACGGCTGGTAGTATTGTCAATTACTTCTGCAACCAGCTCATCATTCTCTCCAAAATATAACTTATTGCCAACCCTTATTTTTCTTGCCGGGTCTACAATAACATCCCATAACCGGTTTTGTTTGTGTAATTCCCGTAATAAAAAAACTTCAATTTTTGCGCCTGTCTTTTCTTTACGGCCATACATCCGGGCAGGAAAAACCTTTGTGTTGTTAACTACAAAAACGTCTTTGTCATCAAAGTAATCAAGAATATCTTTAAAATGTTTGTTCTCAACTTTACCCGTTTTTCTTTCTATCACCATCATTCTGCTATCCTCTCTTTTTTTAGTAGGATTTTGGGCGATTAAATTTAAAGGAAGGTCAAATTTGAATTGTGATAATTTCATGTGCAATTATAGATTTAAAAATTAATTGTCACATGCCAGTACTGTTGTAAAACAGAGATATGTACCTCATAAAGTGGGGCCACTTATCATGTTACGGCATGATTTTTTTTCAAGTGTGCAAAGGTAAGTGATTAAATGATAATAAAAATTGATAATTGCAGAGGGTTTGAACTATATAATTATTAAAAAAAAATAATCAGAGGTGTCATCGTTATACAACAATTCCTTTTGGTATAGAAGCTATTAATTTTTTGGTGTAGTCATTTTTAGGATTAAAATACACTTCATCCGCAGGGCCTGTTTCTTCAATTTTACCTTTATTCATAACCATTATCCTATCGCTGATGTAACGTACTACGGAAAGGTCATGGGAAATAAAGATCGAAGTAAAACCGAATTCTTTTTTTAGGTCGTTTAGTAAATTCAACACCTGTGCCTGTACGCTTACATCAAGGGCTGAAACACTCTCATCACAAATTAAAAATTCAGGATTTAATCCTAATGCCCTGGCAATACAAATCCGCTGTCGTTGGCCTCCACTGAATTCATGCGGATAGCGATTAAAATGTTCTGCCTTTAAATTTACTTTCTCCAAAAGCTCGATCACTTTATCTTTCCGCTGTTTATTATTTTGCAACAGCCCATGTATTTTCATGGGCTCCTGTACAGCGTTACCAATAGTTATTCGGGGATTGAGTGATCCATATGGATCCTGGAAAATAATCTGAATGTCTTTCCTCATCCTCCTCATTTCCATTTTTTTTATATGCGCAATATCTTTTCCGTCAAA
>JBBJOK010000075.1:7031-8994 GCA_037721545.1 Chitinophagaceae bacterium | reverse complement strand
TGTTGGGCTTGTAAAAAAATATCTTTTACCGTACCTGCTTCCACCACACTTCCTTTGTACATTACCATTACTTTATCAGCAATCTCTGCTACCAGGCTAAGATCATGGGTGATATAGATAACACCCATTTGATGTTGCTCCTGTAGTTTCTTAATAAGTTGGAGGATTGTTTTTTGCACGGTCACATCAAGGGCAGTGGTAGGTTCATCTGCTATTAACAATGAAGGATTGCAGCTCATAGCCATGGCAATCATCACTCTTTGTTTTTGTCCCCCGCTTAATTGGTGGGGATAGCGATCCAGCATATTTGCAGGGTCAGGTAATTGTACCTGTTCAAATAATTTAATGGTTTTTTTTCTGGCTTCGCTTTTGGCTACCTTCTCATGCAATACTATTGCTTCCATAACCTGGCTGCCGCACGTTTGTACAGGGTTTAGCGATGTCATGGGTTCCTGAAAGATCATTGCAATCTCATTACCCCGGATTTCCCTCATTTGTTGTTCTGATAATGTAAGCAGATCCGTTTGTTTACTTCCATCCTTTGAAAAAAGAATTTGTCCGGATGCATATTTTGCTGGTGGACTTTGTAATAACTGTAATATTGATAGAGAAGTAACGGTTTTACCCGATCCGGACTCGCCAACGATGGCAACAATTTCACCTTTATTTATATCAATGGAAATATTTTTAATTGCAGATGTGCTGCCATAATCTGTTACAAAATCAACAGAAAGATTTTCTATTTGGAGAAGGGGAAACAATAAGTCAGTTATAAGGGATAAGTAATTAAGTTATAGGTTAATCTCCAAACTTTTAAATTAAAATTTCAAATGCCTTACGGTTAGTCCGTTATTCATTAACTTTTTTAGTGAATCAATACCAATTTTTAAATGCCGTTCTACAAATTGTGCTGTAACACTAACATCACTTGCCTCTGTTTTTACACCTTCGGGAACCATAGGCGAATCGCTTACTAACAGTAATGCCCCTGTAGGTATTTTATTATAAAAGCCGACTGTAAAAATAGTTGCAGTTTCCATGTCAATAGCATATGCCCGTATTTTTTGCAGATAAGTTTTTAGCTCATCATCATGTTCCCAAACACGCCGGTTGGTAGTGTATACTGTACCCGTCCAGTAATCATATTCATACTCTCTTATTGTGGTTGAAATAGCCTTTTGTAAAGCAAAAGCAGGCAAGGCCGGGACTTCGGGAGGAAAATAATCATTGGAAGTACCTTCACCTCTAATAGCGGCAATCGGCAATATGAGATCACCGATTTTATTGCGTTTTTTTAAGCCACCACATTTGCCTAAAAAAAGAACAGCCTTTGGTTGGATCGCACTTAACAAGTCCATGACAGTTGCTGCTGTAGGGCTTCCCATTCCGAAATTTATTACAGTGATATTATTTGCTGTTGCACATTGCATTGGCTTATCAAGCCCGGTAATTTTTACAGTGTTCAATTCGGCAAACATGGTTACATAATTACTAAAGTTGGTAAGCAAAATATATTCGCCAAAGTTTTCAAGTTTCTCTCCGGTATAACGGGGCAACCAATTCTCTACTATTTCTTTTTTTGTTTTCATGGATATTGATTACTGCATTAGTTGTTTATTTGTAAAATTTGTGTAATGGCTTTTGATGTTGCACATCAATAAAAATACAAAATATTTAGCGGGGTTTAATTATGATCAAGATCAATTATCCTGAACATACTTTTAAAATAAAAAAAGAAAAGAATATTGAATCAATATTTGATGCTTTCCGCAAACGTTGGATAGTATTGACCCCAGAAGAATGGGTTAGGCAAAACATATTGCAATACCTTACAGAAATAAAAAAATATCCTTCCGCATTAATTGCAATTGAAAAAGAAATTTACCTGGGAGAATTAAAAAAACGTTGCGATGTTGTTATTTACGACAGAAATTCATTGCCCTGGATGATTATTGAATGCAAA
>JBBJOK010000075.1:1751-6931 GCA_037721545.1 Chitinophagaceae bacterium | reverse complement strand
ATGTTGGGGTTTGCAATCCAGATATCCATTATTTCTTTTGTTGCATTAATCATTGTTTCCTCCAATCCACTTCTTACGAGGTCTACTTCATCTGCGCCATGCATGATAAATTCACGTTCAACAGCACTTACACTTTTACCGGTAAGTTCTTCCATTTGCCCTAAAATATGATGATTCATATTTTCAGTAAAACGTTTTTCCATACGACCGTATCTTACATGACTGAGATTCTTCAGCCACTCAAAATAGCTAACCGTAACGCCACCTGCATTTAAATACATATCAGGTACCACGATAACGCCTTTTAATCCTAATATTTCATCAGCATCAGGAGTTAGAGGGCCATTCGCTCCTTCGCCAATTATTTTTGCTTTAATTCGGGAAGCGTTTTCATTATTAATAACATTCTCAAGTGCGGCAGGAATTAATATATCACAATCCATTTCTAAAGCGGCACTTGATGTTGCAAAATTTGTTGAACCTTCAAAATGTTGAATAGAACCAGTGTTTTTACGATGTGCAACCACAGCGTTGATATCTAATCCTTCATCACTCCAAATTGCTCCTTCATATTCTGCAAGTCCTACAATTTTAGCCCCAGCCTGCTGAAAAAATAATGCAGTATGATAGCCCACATTTCCAAGGCCCTGCACACAAACCCTCTTGCCTTCAACTCCGGTTGTTAAGCCCAACTTATCCATTACAGCTTTCATGTTGCATACTTCACGTAAACCGTAGAACACACCTAACCCGGTAGCTTCGGTACGCCCTCTTACACCACCCTGAGATACCGGTTTGCCAGTAACACAGCCGGCAGCATCAATTTCTCCGGGATGCATGGCAACATAAGTATCTAGAATCCAAGCCATTTCTCTTGCACCTGTTCCATAATCAGGTGCAGGAACATCAGTGCCCGGTCCGATAAAATTTTTCTTAATTAATTCTGCTGTATACCGGCGGGTTATTTTTTCGAGTTCGTAAGCTGAATAGATCTTTGGGTCGATCTTAATTCCCCCTTTTGCACCACCAAAGGGAACATTTACAATTGCACATTTATAAGTCATTAATGCGGCCAATGCCATCACTTCATCCTGATTAACAGCTAGGCTGAAACGGATACCCCCTTTACACGGGGTTTTGTGATGTGAATGCTGTACACGATAAGCCTCTATTGTTTCTACTTTGTCTCCAATTTTTACGGGAAACCGCATTTGATAAACACTGTTGCATTGTTTGATCTGTTCTAATATGCCTGCATCCCAATCAGTAAAAATGGCTGCTTTGTCAAAACTTCTTTCTACACTTTGAAAAAAACTATATGGTTTTTCTGATGACATAAAATTGGTTTTAATTATAGATCAATCGTTTATTAGAATTTATTCTTTATTTTTTTCAAACCTGCTTATTTTTTTATCAAGTATAAAAACGTAAAAAAATAAGCCAATTAAAATTGTAATACATACCGCAACAACTACATAAATCTTACCATTATTTCGCATACTGTCTGCCATCTCTACTTTATCCTGTGCATATGTTGTAAAACTTAAAAGTAAAAAGGCAGCTATGAATAATATACGTGTAAAGTAGTTATACATTTATCAGTGTTTTATCTTTTAATAACTGTAGCCTGATTTTTAGAGTCGCTATCCATACTCCTAATAAAGTCCAGCCAATTACGGCAGGATAGAAAATAATTCTCATACTTGCCGCCATATCGTTACTATTCAGTGCAGGGTTACCACTATCACTACCAGGAGCTCCCGGATGTAAACTGCCGACTAATCTCGGTATAACCCATATGCTTGGGATAAGCATAGCAAAAGCAAAAATGTTATATACAGCACTAACCCTGGCCCTTTTATCAATATCAGTAATTGAGCCTCTTAAAACAAAGTATGCTCCGTAAATTAATAATGCTATAGCAGCCCCAATAAGTTTTGGTTCTTTTAAAACACTTGCCAGAGATTGATTCTGATCCGATATCCACGTGTAGTTTGCCCAAATAGTTCCTGTTGCATATCCTAAAATTCCGAAGAAACTCCCTATAGCTGCAAAATTGCTGGCAAAAATATCATTGCGATGATTGGATTTTCGGAGGTATTTAATGCTACAGATAACACTTACAATAAATAAGATCATCATCCCAAACCACATGCAAACGTGAAAATAAAGGTTGCGAATAGATTCATTTAGTATAGGCAGGCGGGGGACATCTAATAAAAAGCCACCAATAATTGTATAGGCTAATAATAGAAACGATAATATTTTCCACCAGCTTTTCCTCACAAAGAAAGAAGTACTTTTTTCAGGGGCGAAGTTAGGGGAAATGGATTGATGAAATGAGAAATAAAAAATATGAAATCAGGAATTTCAAAGTCGAAAAATTTTTTTATTTTGTTTGTGTTTATTTTCAGCGGCCAATTATATTTTCTATTGTGATTTGCAACTTACTCCTTCCAGAGATAAGGAAACAGGATAACTGCCATCACAGCAACTAAACCATCCATCCCGATAATTAATGCGGATAATTGTAGTACAGCCCCTTCTTTAAATACTTCTGAAAAAGCTGTTTTACTTAGCTGCATCAATAATAATAACTGGGGTAATATAACAGGAAAACCTAAAATAGCGATGAGTGCTGCATTTTGCTGGGCTTTGCCCGCTATAGCACTCATAAGTGTAAATACCATGCTAATGCTTGCACCGCCTAATACAACAATACCGGTAAAACGAAGGCTATCTGTGACAGGTTTATTTAAGAAAATAAAAAAAAGGATCAGGCTGATCACACTCATGAATATCATGAGTATAATATTGTATAATAATTTACTTACAATAAATTCCACGGGAGATGCAACTGAATAAAAATATAGCATTCTCCCCTTGCTTTCTTGTAAAAAACTTTTTGCTACAGTATTTATGCAAACAAATAATTGTATCACCCAAAATAATCCATTCCAAACATCAGCTGTAGGTTCATCAATAGAAAGGTATAAAACGAAGATGGTGGAAGCTATATACAGCAAGACACCATAAAATGTATGTTGTTGCCTTAATTCAAGAACTATATCTTTTTTAAGCAGCGTTAAAATTCTATGAATCATATTATGGTAATTGTGCACAGTGCCGGCATCTTGGCTCGTATACATCTTTTTCCCCCAGCAAAACCTGTCCTTCCAATGCAATTTTACGGTAAGAAATATTTGCAATATTGCCGCATCTCATACAAATTGCATGCAATTTGGTAATATAATCTGCAATCGCCAATAGCTTAGGCATTGGGCCAAAGGGGTTGCCTAGATAATCCATGTCCAGCCCGGCAACAATTACCCTTACACCTTTTAAAGCGAGTTGTTCGCAAACAGTAACAACCTGCTCATCAAAGAACTGGGCCTCGTCAATACCCACAACATCTACACCATCTGCCATTAGTAATATCGTTTGAGAATTATCTACAGGCGTTGAATGAATTTTATTTTCATCATGACTTACAATTTTAATTGCATCATAACGAACATCTATCGCAGGTTTAAAAATCTCTGCTTTAAGATTTGCAATCTTCACTCTTTTTAATCTTCTTATAAGTTCTTCAGTTTTACCGCTAAACATACTTCCACAAACTACTTCTATCCACCCTCGGCGTTCCCCTTTAAAATTTGGTTCTATAAACATAATTAGTAGATATTTTTAAAGCAATTTGTACCTTAGCTTGTTTTGCAAAGGTTAAAATGATTTTACATGAAATCAAAACATTAATTTTATTTTTTAATTGTACAGTTGGTGCAGTGTTTAAAGCAAATTATAGTAAATGGAAAGAGTGCATACGCTGATTGAAAAATTACAACTACAAATTGCCGAAAAAGCAACTCCAGATAATTTATTAGTTACCGTTCAAATGCTCCAGGGTGAATTACTCCAACAAAAAAGTAACAGCGCAACAATTAATAAGGGAAAAGTCGCCGTTATTATGCCCGGGAATGTGAATAGTTTTAATCAGGACAACCATAACAGTAAGCAAATTGAAATGCCTGTTCCGCAGGAAGAAAAAATTATAGAGGTTTTGAAAGTTGATGAAAAAGAAATTGAAGAAGAGTTGGAAGAGATAAAGAAAAATGCACAATCAAAAAATCAACTTAGTGTAAATGCCAAACCAGTTTTAATGTTTGATCCTATTGAAGATGTTCCAACCCTAACACATCAACCGCAGCCAGAGAATGCTCAGAAGAATATTAATGATTCTACTGCCAGGCCCGAATCCCTAAATGAGAAATTGAAACAAAGTAAAATTGAACTTTCTGATATGCTTACTGAATCTCCTGTAAAAGATTTGAAAAAAGCAATCGGAGTTAATGATCGTTTTTTATTTATCAATGACTTGTTTCGTGGCGATGAAGCCATGTATGAACGCAGTATTAAAACGATCAATAATTTCTCCATCTATCCTGAGGCTCAATATTGGATAGAAAGAGAATTAAAAGTAAAAATTGGATGGAAAGAATCAGACCCAATGGTAAAGCAGTTTGATCAACTGATTAAAAGGCGGTTCTCCTGAATATATTCCATAATTTTTTTTGTTGCACCTGCCTTTTCGTAAACATATTTTTTTGCAGCAAAACCTCTTTTCTTCAATTCATCTTCGTTATGAAATAAATGAGTAAAAGCTTGTTCAAGTTCAAGGGCATTTGCAATAGCTATTCCTCCACCGCATTCAATTAATTCCCGGGCTTCAAAATTTTTATCCAATTGGGGGCCAAAAATTACTGGCTTCCCGTATACAGCAGCTTCTAAAATATTGTGTAATCCATCATATCCAAAACCGCCTCCCACATAAGTAATATCAGCATATTCATAAAGCCGCGAAAGCATCCCGATATTATCAATGATTAATATATTAGCGTGAGGAGTGAGAAGTAAAACGTGAGAAGGAGTTGCGCTGTTCACATTTGGCGTTTGACCTTTCACGTTTAATATCCATTCAGAATAAAGTATAGAGCCAGAAAACTTTTTCTTGAGGCTATTCACATTTTCCTTATCAACTTCATGTGGAGCTATGATAAATTTTATGTGCGTATTAGCATTTACATAATGCACGAATGTGGCTTCGTCATCTTCCCAGGTACTGCCTGCTACAATAACTTTAGCATTATTGCAAAATTCCTTTATTACCGGAACATGTTCAA
>JBBJOK010000075.1:0-1651 GCA_037721545.1 Chitinophagaceae bacterium | reverse complement strand
TGCTCAAATTCACCAAGGCTTGCACAATGCATCCATATAGTTTCTTTTTCCCCATTCGGAAGTTCCATTACCGGAAACTTCTTTCTACCATTTAGCCAAAGCATGGCTTTACTATTCCACAATGAGGCAATACGAATTCCAACAGGATAAATTTTTAAAAAAATAGTATAAAAAAATAATGTCAAATTAATTGTTTAACTAACAAATCTAATTTCTTCCTAATAAATCTTTACTTAAATAATTTCTACAATAAGGAAGTTTTTATGATAATTTCTTGTTAGGGATTCAATTCTTATCTTTGCACCCCTAAAAAAATGCTCAATGAAGAATATTCAAATGGTGGATTTAAAACAGCAATATCTTAATATAAAACCTGACATTGATGCAGCAATTTTAAATGTGTTAGATACCTCTGTATTTATCGGCGGAAAACATGTGACCGATTTTGCAACCAATCTATCAAAATATCTTGGTGTAAAACATACAATTCCCTGCGGTAATGGTACCGATGCTTTACAAATTGCAATGATGGCCTTAGGCCTGCAACCCGGAGATGAAGTTATAACTCCTTCATTTACATATATAGCTACAACAGAAGTTATTGCTTTACTCAAATTAAAGCCGGTGTTTGTTGACGTAGACAAATCTACATTTTGTATAGATCCGGAAGCAATTAAAAAAGCTATTACTTCTAAAACAAAAGTAATTGTGCCTGTGCATTTATATGGGCATACTGCCAATATGGAAGAAATATTGGCCATTGCAAAAGAGCATAGTTTATTTGTAATTGAGGATACCGCCCAGACAATAGGAGGGGATTATATTTTTAAGGATGGAACAAGCAAAAAGTCGGGTTCCATGGGAACCATTGGTACTACCTCATTTTTCCCCAGTAAAAACTTAGGATGCTATGGTGATGGCGGCGCAATCTTTACCAATGATGACACCTTAGCTGAAAAATTAAAAATGATTGCTAATCATGGACAAAAAATAAGGTATTATCATGAGATGGTCGGGTGTAATTCTAGGTTGGATGCAATGCAGGCATCTGTATTAAATGTAAAACTTCCATTACTGGATAAGTACATTTCGGACCGACAGGCAGCTGCAGATTATTATGATAAAGCATTTGCCAATAACCCAAAAATAACACCACCTTATAGGGCTAAATATTCCAATCATGTATTTCATCAATATACACTGGTTTTAAATGATGTAAACAGAGATGGCTTGAAGATTTTTTTAGAAGAAAATCAGATTCCATCCATGATATACTATCCTGTGCCTGCTCATCGTCAAAAAATGTTTGAAGCATTTGGAGGAGGTGATTATGATCTGCCTATTACAGACTGGTTAACGGAAAGAGTAATTTCATTACCTATACATACTGAGTTAGGTGATGAGGAGCAAAAATATATAATAAATAAGGTGTTGGAATTTGTTAATAAATAAGATAAATAAATGAAAATAGCAGTAGTAGGAACGGGTTATGTAGGATTGGTTACAGGTACATGTTTTGCAGAAACTGGTAATGATGTAACCTGTATTGACATTGATAAAAATAAAGTTGAAAAATTATCTTCAGGGCAGGTAACCATATATGAACCTGGGTTGGAGAAAATTTTTATAAGAAATCAAAAAGAGGGGAGGC
>JBBJOK010000074.1:2243-11014 GCA_037721545.1 Chitinophagaceae bacterium | reverse complement strand
TGCCCTTAATAAAAACGGAACACCGGAAACCGTTTGGCGCAGAGGGGGAAAAATACATGCTGCCTCACCGGGTCTTTCTGAAAAGGAGTTAGGGGAGGGGCGCAGTTGTTCTATGGAAATCTTAAACAGCAAGAAAATTTACACATGGACGGAAAGTGGAAATGTAATTGTTATGAAACCAAATGGTACTAAATTAAATTTAGGTAAAGGAAGTTTACCACTAGTAAAAGCGCTTAATTATAATTATGTGGTTTGTATTTGGGAACACGAAAAGCAAATTCATTCATCAATAGTTGAATTGTAATGTTACTGGTAAATGTTATAACTTAAATACATAATTCCGTAACGCCAAAACTTTCGATCACAGTTAACTTTGTGAGCTAAGTAAATAATTTATGACACATACGTATAACGTTACAGGAATGAGTTGCGGGGGCTGCAAAGCCACTGTGCAAAAATTATTAGCAGGAGTAAATGGGGTGGAGAATGTGATGGTTGATCTGCCCAAAGCAGAAGCCGTTATTGAAATGAAAGAACACGTTCCCACCAGCCAGTTTCAATCAGCCTTAAAAGATCATCCAAGATACCAGTTGGATGAAAAAAAAAATTCACTGAACGGCAACGCCAGCCACATACAACCCCTGGTAATTCCTGCTGCTGTAAATAATTCAAATGGCGAGGGCGGGGACAAATATTATTGTCCCATGCATTGCGAAGGCGACAAACCGTATGACAAACCCGGTGATTGTCCGGTTTGCGGAATGCATTTGGTAAAACAAATTTCAGGTGAGAATAAAGAGATAAAAAATATACACCAGCATCCCGTATCCAAAACTTCCGATAATAAAGGTGGCGCATATTATTGCCCCATGCATTGCGAGGGCGACAAAACGTATGATAAGCCCGGCGATTGCCCCGTGTGCGGAATGAGTTTAGAAAAATCTCATGCAGTTTCAATAAAGAAACAATTTACCTGCCCGATGCATCCGGAAATTACAAAGGATGCTCCGGGTTCATGCCCTATTTGCGGAATGGATCTGGTGCCAATGGAACCTGTGGAGGATGATGAAAACAAAACCTACAAAGACCTTCTGAAAAAATTTAAGATTGCTGTACTCTTTACATTTCCTGTGTTGCTGATCGCCATGTCGGAAATGATCCACAACAATCCATTAATGAAAGTGATGAGCCAGGAAAAATGGAACTGGGTGCAGTTGGCTCTGTCAATTCCTGTTTTATTTTATGCCGGCTGGATGTTCTTTCAAAGGGCATGGAGATCTGTTATTACATGGAACTTAAACATGTTTACATTAATTGGCATTGGTACAGGAGTAGCATTTTTATTCAGTGTGATAGCAATGATTTTTCCCGGAATTTTTCCTGATCAATTCAGAACAATGAGCGGAACGGTGTTCGTTTATTTTGAAGCCGCAACAGTTATTATCACCCTGGTTCTATTAGGGCAGCTTCTTGAAGCAAGAGCTCACAGCCGTACCAGCGGCGCAATAAAAGAATTATTAAAACTTGTTCCGTCAGAAGCAACTTTATTAATTAATGGCGAAGAAAAGATCATCTCCATTGATGAAATAAAAAAAGGGGACAGGCTACGTGTGAAGCCCGGAGGAAAAATTCCTGTTGACGGAAAAGTAGTGGAAGGCGAGAGCAGTATTGATGAATCGATGATAACAGGTGAACCCATTCCTGCTGATAAAAGTGCAGATGATAAAGTTACTTCCGGTACCATCAACACCACCCGTTCGTTTGTGATGGAAGCAGAAAAAGTTGGCAGCGAAACATTGCTCTCTCAAATAATACAAATGGTGAATGATGCCAGCCGTTCCAGAGCGCCCATTCAAAAACTAACAGATAAAATTTCAAAATATTTTGTACCGATTGTTGTAGTTATTTCTGTACTCACTTTCTTCGCCTGGGTAATGTTTGGTCCCGAGCCAAAATATGTTTATGCTTTTGTAAATGCCGTTGCGGTGCTGATCATTGCCTGTCCATGTGCATTGGGTTTAGCCACGCCAATGTCAGTAATGGTGGGGGTTGGCAAGGGTGCACAAAATGGTGTGTTGATAAAGAATGCAGAAGCGCTTGAAAAGATGAATAAAATAGATACGCTGATAGTTGATAAAACCGGAACATTAACTGAAGGAAAACCATCTGTTGAAAAAATAGTCGTTAAACAAGGATTTAATGAACCAGATGTGCTGCAAAAAATCTCTTCCTTAAATAAATACAGCGAACATCCATTGGCAGCTGCCATAGTAAAATATGGTAAGGAAAAGCAAGTTTCTTTTTCTGAAGTAAAAGATTTTAATGCTGTTGCCGGCAAAGGTGTAACCGGTACAGTGGATGGAAAAAGAATAGCGTTAGGCAATAAAAAATTAATGGAAGAAACTAAGTCTGCAATATCAGCAGAGTTGGAAACGAAAGTAAGCAACGAACAAAAGGCAGGTAAAACTGTTTCATTTATTTCAATAGATGAAGTGGCTGTGGGTTATATAACCATCACCGATAAAATAAAAGAAACTACCAAAAAAGCAATCGACGATTTATTGAAGGAAGGAATAGAGATCACTATGATAACAGGTGATAATGCAGGAACTGCAAAAGCAGTTGCTGATGAATTGCACTTAACTGGATTTAAAGCCGAATACCTTCCCGAGGACAAACTAAAAGAAATAAAAAGGTTACAAAGCGAAGGCAAAAAAGTAGCGATGGCAGGCGATGGGATCAATGATTCTCCGGCATTGGCACAGGCAGATGTTGGGATTGCGATGGGAACGGGAACTGATGTAGCCATTGAAAGTGCCTCCATCACTTTGGTTAAGGGTGATTTGCACGGTATAGTAAAAGCAATAAAACTCAGCAAAGGTGTAATGAAAAATATCCACCAGAACCTGGTGTTTGCTTTTATGTACAATGTTCTTGGGATACCAGTGGCAGCGGGGGTTTTGTATCCATTTTTCGGGATTTTATTATCACCGATGATAGCCGCAGTGGCTATGAGTTTTAGCTCAGTTTCAGTTATTGTAAATTCTCTCAGGTTAAGAAATATTAAATTGTAAGCAGGGATGATTATCTTTGGTATATTAGTTGAGCGTTTATTTATTGTAAAGAGTAAAAATCTTAATTGAAAAAAAGCAAAAGCATACAATTAAAGGCAGCTATTTTAATGATTGTATTTTCTTGTAATACAATCATTGGTTTCGCATGTGGTATTGGTGTGGATATGAGTTTTAAGTCAAAAAATGACAATAGTAAGAAGGTCATTAAAACAACTATTCATGTTCACGCTGATGGTAAAAAACACATTCATCACGAGAAAGCAGGGAGTGTTGATCATAACAAAACTCAGGAATCAAAAAGAAATGTTGATGAAAAATCCAATAAGAATAAAGAGAGTTGCTGCACTTCAAAAGTTACCAAATTTGAACAACTGGATAAATTAGTTCCTCAATCCATAAAGGTTCATAGTTTCTTTTATACAACATTTGTTTCTTCATTTTTTGCTATTGCCATTCAATACACTTCTTACATAGATACCAGACTTAAATATTTTGTACGAAGTCACCATCCTCCCATACTTGACCTTCGTATAGCTATACAATCTTTCCAAATCTGATTTTTGTTTATCGTAACGTGCTGCATACAGCCTAACAGTTAGCCATTGCTAATAGTTATAACTTTAAACAGAAACAATTTTTATGTATAGGTATTTGCTCATAGCTGGTTTTTTTTCTTTTTCATTATCTGGATTTACCCAACGGCTTATCACAAATCAGGAGGCGATAAATTTATCTCTTCAGAATAAAATAAATGTAACACCTTCTACCCTTGAGTTACAACAGCAACAGCAATTGCTAAGAACAAGGGGAGCATTAGATAATCCCGAAGTGGAATTTGAACAATCTCCTTACGAAGGATTACTAGTCGGCATTCAGCAACGCTTGCGTTTTCCGGGAGTGTATGCTGGCCAAAAAGCATTGCAAAAAGAAAGAATTCAGCTTGCCAGATTGATGATTCAGTTGAACGAGATTGAAATTAAAAGAATTGTTAGAAATAACTATTTACAAATACAATATTTAATAGCAAAAGGTGAATTATTAACTTCTCAGGATAGCTTGTATCAGGCAATAAAAATAGCAGCAAAAAGAAATTTTGATGCCGGGCAAATTGATAAACTGCAGGAACTATTTGCCGGTAATGAAGCCCTGAAAGTTCGCAATGAGCTGGAAAGAACAGTCAGCGACCTTCAAGCCCAAAAAATTGCATTGGGATACATAACAAATTTCAATGAGGATTTTATTGTTGAAGCGTTACCAATATCTGCAATCGATTCATTAGTATTTTCAGGTAGAGATGCCTCGAATAACACTTTGCAACAGCAAGTATTACAACAGCAGGTTAACATTGCACAGCAGGAATTAAAAGTTCAAAAAGGCGAACTGCTCCCTGAACTTACTGCGGGGCCATTGTTTCCGCTAAGCAGTGATTATAAAAGATTAGTTGGATACCAGGTCGGTATTTCATTACCTATTTGGGCTGGTGCAAACAGAGCCAGGATGAATGCTGCAAAAACAAGTATTCAATTAGCGGAAGCCCAGCGTGAAAGAGAGAATAGAAATTTTAAAAGAGAATATCAAATTGCTTACGCCAATCTGTTAAAAGAGCAAAGAACGCTTAATTATTATCATACAACAGCATTAAATCAATCAAGAGAAATTACGGAAACAGCTTTACGATTATTCAACGCTGGGCAATCAGATTATATTGGGGCGCTGCGAAATATCATTACGGCATTTGAAACCAGGATAAATTATTTAGAGACCCTACTGAACTTCAACCAGGCGCTTATTGAATTAAAATATTTAAATGGTACATTATGATTAAGAAAATTTTATTTCTCATCCTAATTCCCTTTTCCGTTTTTGCACATGGAGGCGATGACCATGCTGGTGAGAAGAAAGCAGTAGCCGGAAGTGCATCAAGCTTTAGTGCCGAAGCTGTGTCTGATATGTATGAGTTATTAATCAAGTATCAAACAATACCGGTTGGTAAGGAGGGAATTTTCACTTTATATATAACTGATTATGCTACGAATAAGCCGGTTGTTACTACTGAATTAACCGTTACTGTATCCGGCAATGCTAATATCAAACTTACCATGCAGAAAATTGATAGCGGCGTTTATGAGATAAAAGGAATATTTCCTGAAAAGAAAAAGTATAATATTTCGGTTAACTTAAATAGTTCTTTAGGTGCAGACTTATTATTAATAAAAGATATTGAAACAGGTAAAGAATTTGTTCAAGAAGAAGTAGCAGAAGAACATGGGCATTGGTATAGCAGTAACTTGTTTTATGCCGGGCTTGGGTTATTAGCTGGTATCATAGTTATGTATTTTCTGATGAAGAGAACTAATAAACGGGTGGCCGCAGTTGGTATTATTGCCCTTTTATTATTTCCCACCGCTACTACAAATTACACTGCTGCACATGGCGGGGATGACCACGCTGTGAAAAAAAGTGGCAATGCCTCCGGTCCGTCTCATTCATTTCTTGTTGAAAAAGAAACTCAATTTCTTTTTGATATACTTACGCAAAAGGTTGGTACAGGAAATTTTAATCAATCCACTGAAGTGCTTGGTACCATTGTGCCTTCGCCTAAGGGCATGGCGGTAATTCAAACACCGCAAACCGGCAAAATCGTATCCATTAGAGCAACTGTTGGGCAGAGGGTTTCTGCAGGGCAGGTATTGGCTGTAATAGAGCAACAGGTAGATGCAGGTACACAAATTAGTATTATCTCTCAAAAAAATACGGTAGAATCAGAATACAATGCAGCCAAAGCACAGTATGATAGGTTAAGAGGCATTGCTGATATAGTTGCAAAAAAAGACTTAACCGAAGCAAAGGCAAGATTTGAAACGGCTGTCAAAAACAAAAGGTTATTTGAAGCGAATGCAAGAGGTAACTTGAATAGTACTAAAATGATAACATTAACCGCTCCCATCAGTGGTGTGGTAGGCCAATTTAATTATTCCATAGGTGCGGTTATCAGCTCAGGGCAAACTTTATTTGAAATAATCAATCTTGATAAAGTTTATGTAGAGGCACAGGTATTTAGTAATGATGTCGGGAAACTCAAAACACTTCAAAAAATTACCGCTTACTCCAATTTGCCAAGCGATACTACTGAATATAAGGTTAACGTAATATCAACTGCCCAACAGGTTAACCCTGAAAATCAATCACAGGTAGTTTTGTTTGAAGTAATGAATGCAAATGGACGTTTTAAAATTGGTGAAAACCTTAATGTGCGTATCTATTCCAGCGATTACACCAAACAAATTATTATTCCTGATGCAGCCATTGCCGATGTTAACGGAAAACCGGCTGTATTTATTAAAGATAAGGCAGAGCAATATTCTATCAGTTACGTAAACAAAGGAACTTCAAGCGGCAAACTGGTAAATATTATAAAGGGGATAGAGGATGGTGAAAGGGTTGTTACCAATGGCGTATATCAAATGAAAACAATTTTTTTAAATCAATAAATCTTAATTAAAAATCAAAAAATAAAAACTCATGAAACAAAAATTAATTATTCTTTTACTAAGCATCAGTTTATCGGCTTTTTCCTTCGCACAAAAAAGCGATGTGGAAGGCATCAAACAAACGCTTAACAGCTATAAGCAAAAAATTGAAAGTCTTGATACAAATGGTATTGCAAAGTTGTTTGTGACCAATTCAAAAGTTATTGAACAGGCAAAAGATGAAGGTACAATAAGTCATTACCTGGCGCATCATCTTGGCCCGGAACTTAAGGAATTTAAATCATTTAAATTCAGCAACTACAAGGTAGATGTTAAGCTCAATGGCAATTATGCCTATTCAACAGAAAGCTATTTATATACAATAGTTTTAAAAGATGACAAAGAAATTAAAAGTAATGGATTTGCAACATCAGTATTGCAAAAAACAAAAGGTGAGTGGAAGATAGTGCAATCACATTCTTCATTCCGAAAAGCAAAATAATTCTTAAACTATAAAAACAAAACAAATGAAACACACAAAGTATCTTTTAATGGCATTCATTGCATTATGCCTTACTACATCATTAAATGCACAAACAACAAAAAAGAAAAGCACTCCTAAAAAAGTAAAAACTGCAATGCACTATCAGTGCCCGATGAAATGTGAGGGTGAAAAAACTTATCATAAAAATGGTAAGTGCCCTGTTTGCAAAATGCAAATGAAGCCGGTTAAAGCAGTTGCTAATGCAAATTTTCAATGCCCAATGAAATGCGAAGGCGATAAAATGTATGCAAAGGCAGGTAAATGCCCCGTATGTAATATGAAGTTAAAAGAAGCAACTTCTAAAAAGAAAGATGATGAACACAAAGGCCATTCACATAATTAATAAAAAAAATATCAATGAATCTTAAATTAAAAACAGCTGTTATAGCTATTGGCGTTTTGCCTTTAATGATAGCATGCAACAACAACGGCACCAACAAAGTAAGTACTTCGGACAGTACCGTAACGGCCAGCGAAAATCATGCACATAGTTTTCGTTGCCCTATGAATTGTGAAAAAGGCAAAACGTATGATAAAGAAGGTAACTGCCCAATATGTGGTATGAAGCTGGAACATTTTGATGGAGTGGATAATGGGCTTACTTACAAAATGGAGTTTGCATCCAATCCGTCAACCGTGAGTGCAGGTTCGGGTGCAATTTTTTCTTTAACTCCTAAAATTATTGGTAAAGAAAGTGAAGCCGTACCCCTGGATTTACAGCATGAAAAAAAAATACATCTTATTGTCGTTAGCAAAGATCTAAGCTACTTTGAACACATTCACCCAGAATACCAGCCTGATGGCTCTTATCGAATTAAAGTGTTAGATAAAACACAGAATTATGCAGATGGAGCAGGCCATAATGAAACACGTTTTATAACACCAGGTGAATATTTGCTTTTTGCAGATTATATGCCTAGTGGAGGAAGCCACCAGGTTGAAAAAATACAATTGGATGTAAAGGGTACTGCAAAGCAACCGACTATTTATAAAGCAGATAAATTAACCGGAACCTCAGATAAATTTAGTGTTCAGCTTCAGGTGGATGGAGGAAAATTAGAGACCGGCAAGCAAACACACATTGCAGGACAAGTAATGAAAGATGGAAAAGAAGTAGATGTGAATTCCCTGGAAAATTATCTTGGAGCAAAAGCCCACATGGTAGTTATAAGCCTGAATGATAAAGAGTATTTACATGTGCATCCTGATGTGCAAGGTGGAAAATTTGATTTGAATACTACGTTTAAAAAGTCGGGTATTCATAGAGGATGGATACAGTTTAAAAGTGAAGGGAAAGTACACACCGTAGATTTTGTATTGAACGTGGTATAAGTACGAATATGAGTTGATAAAAAATAATTATGAAATTTATTTCATTTGCCTGTTGCTTTAGTTTCTTCGCTATCAATACCCATGCACAAAGCAAGCGTAAAGTTGAAGCGAAGAAATTATTTTATCATTCTCATGGAATTAGTTTTCAAAAGTTTGAGAACTTAAATAAACGTATCGCTGTGTTTCCGCAATTTGAGCAGCCTAAAAACTCAACAGGTATTTTCGAATTTGGAACTTTTGCTGAAAGAAAAAGATTGATGACAGGTTTTAGCATTAATGCAGGCAGCAGTCTTAGCGGAGACCGGGAGAAAAAAAGTACCGCTACCAGTTTCTTTGGTTTGTCTGCCGACG
>JBBJOK010000074.1:0-2143 GCA_037721545.1 Chitinophagaceae bacterium | reverse complement strand
GGAGACCGGGAGAAAAAAAGTACCGCTACCAGTTTCTTTGGTTTGTCTGCCGACGTTGGTTATAATTTATTAAAAGGCAGCCGTGTTTCGTTATATCCCTTCGCCGGTTTAGGTTACGAAACCTATAAGGTAAAGTATAACCGGGATGTTTCATCCATTCCATTTGACAGTGTATTGCTGTCAAACAATTTTCAGCAGCGTGCAGAAAATTTGGTTTTCAATAATTCATTCTTAGTGTACCGGCTGGGTATGGGTGTGTTTGTTACTTCAAAAAAACATACACAAAATTCAGTGGGGTTGCAGGTAGGTTATACGGGTGGATTTAGTCCGCAGGAATGGAAAATAAACAAGACGCAAACATTGTTGAATAGCCCTGCAGATAAGTTGTCGAAAATTTCGGCGAGTGTGTTGATAAGGTATGAGTTGAGGAGAAAAGACAATAGGCAATTAGCAATTAAAACATCATAAAAATAAAAACAGAAACATGAGTAAATCATTTTTTATCACAGTGGCTTTCTTCTTAGTGTATGTTGTTTCCATTGCACAGGAAGGAAAGAAAGCGGAAGAAGTTTGTTACAATCCAAATGCACTGGGAGATACTTCTAAACGAAGTATAAAATCTTCAGCGGTAGGTAAAATTGGGGATGCAAATATTACCATCAATTATCATTCTCCCGGTGTTCGGAAAAGAACAATTTGGGGTGGCTTGGTTCCTTACAATGATGTATGGGTTACAGGGGCACACACTGCAACAACTTTGGAAGTTGATAAGAATTTTACATTGGCAGGTAAAGTAATACCCAAAGGCAAGTATGCCATCTTCACCATTCCCGGAAAGGCTGAATGGATTGTCATCATCAACAAAAATTGGAACCAGCATTTAACGGACGATTACCTGCGAAAGGAAGATGTGGTAAGAATAAAAGTGAAGCCTGTAAAGCAGGTTAAATCCACCGAGCGGTTACAATATTATATCAAAAATGGAACAGGCAATAAAGGAACAATAGCTATGGCATGGGAGAAGGTGAAGGTTGAGTTTCCTGTTGAAGTACGATAATCAATAAAATTATTTCATCACTTAAAACAAATATCATGAGCCATCAAACAAATCAGGCAGCCATCACAGCACTTAATGAATGTGCAACTGTTTGTAATCATTGCTTTTCAGCTTGTCTTGCAGAGCAAGATGTAACAATGCTAGCAGCTTGTATTAAACTCGACAGAGATTGTGCAGACATCTGTCAGGTAGTAAGTTCTTTTTTATCTAGAGGCTCAGAGCATGGCAAACACTTATTAAAAGAGTGCATTGAGATATGCGAGAAGTGTGCAGCCGAATGTGAAAAACATGCACATCATCACGAGCATTGTAAGCAGTGTGCAGAGGCTTGTAGAAAATGTGCCGAAGCCTGCAGAGCAAATGCAGCTTAATAAAAACCTGAACGGCATGAAGGCATCATACAATTTTCAATTAAACAAAAAAACAAAAATTATGAAAAAAAACATTTTAATCGCAGCAGCTTTTGCATTTTCCATTGCCTTTCTCCCGGCTTGTAATGACAGCAGCACAACTAAAGAAACGAACACTGATACCACCGCCAATATGGATGGAATGAATCATGATATGAAGGGGGAAATGGGCGAGCATAACCAAATGATGACTAAGATGGATAGTGATATGAAGGCAGTGAAGATGACGGGTGACTTTGACCTTGATTTTGCCAGCATGATGATACCCCATCATCAAAGTGCAGTGGACATGTCAGAAATGTATTTGCCAAAAGCAAAAGATGAAAAGATAAAGGCAATGGCACAAAACATTATCAATGGCCAAAAGAAAGAAATAGATGAATTAAAAACGTTGATTGCTAACCATAAGCCATCCGATAAAAAAGAACATACAGATGGAGGCCATGGTAAGGATGGACATAACGAATTGATGGATGCCATGACTAAAATGATGGGTACAATGAAGGCTATGAAAATGAGTGGTGATGCAGATAAAGATTTTGTAACAATGATGATACCACACCACCAAAGCGCAGTAGAAATGGCTGAGAATGAAATATCACATGGTAAACATGTTGAGATGAAAAAGTTTGCTCAAAAGGTAATTAATGATCAAACAAAAGAAATAAAAGAATTT
>JBBJOK010000426.1:0-2690 GCA_037721545.1 Chitinophagaceae bacterium | reverse complement strand
AACATATTGATTATAAAAAATTAAAGAAGATGACTGACTGGATGTACCGCACAGGTTGGAAGGTAGCTACTGTTAAAAAAAGGCCTGCGCCGGAGCCTAATTTTAAATTAGAGAGATAGATGAGTGAAGATAAAAACTTTGAAAATAAATTCACCGCCGATGAAAAAGAAACATCCGAAAGGGTAAATAATAGGATTTCTCAAAATCCGAAAATTATTATAAAAGAACAAATTGAAACAATGGAAGTACATCATCCGCATCACGCAAGCAGAAAACTTATTAGAAACATTGAAAAAAGAATATAACCTGGAATGAGTGAAGAAGAAAATATAGAAAAACAGCCAATAGACAACGCTTCAAAGCCAACAGAAATTAAAAATATTTCTGAAGAGAATACCCAACTACCAACTACAGACCACCAACTACAAATTGAAAATATGGAAGTACACAAACATCCGCACCACGTAACACACAAAAAGAAATGGGGAGAATACCTGCTGGAATTCTTTATGCTTTTTCTTGCTGTGTTTCTTGGCTTTGTTGCTGAGAATTTCCGGGAGCACCAGGTAGAAAAAGAAAGGGGAAGAGAATATGTAAAATCATTTCGGGAGGATTTGTGTAAAGACACGGCTATACTGCAGTTAAATATTAAAACACTGAAAAGATTAAGTATTGCGGGAGACTCGTTGGTAAAAGTTTTACAGCAGAATAGAATACAACTACCGCAAGATTTAAAAAAGTTATACGATTATAATCTAGCCTCCCTTGCTGGTTTTTCGATAATTCTGACAGACCGGACATCCGTACAATTAAAAAACTCAGGAGGTATGCGCTTGATTACCCGCAAAAAGATTATTGATGCCATAATAGATTATTGGGCAGGGATTGACCAGCTTGCTAAACTTGAATCGGCAGCCCAGGAACTGAGATTACATGCCCGGGAAAAATCTTACTTGATTTTTGATCAAAGGTTTTATGCTGATAGTATTATTTATGGAAAGAGGGGCATATCAGAGCAGGCTCAACTAATGACAAAAGAAACTCTTGTACTTACAGAGTTCGCTAACAGGATAGCCCATTTAAAAAATCTTTTTAAAGGACCATATACCATTTATCTCACTAATCAAAAAGCAAAAGCCGATACACTTATCGCAATTATTAATAAAGAATATCATCTTGAAAACGAATAAAATATGGAAGGACACAAACACCCACGCCACGTAACCCATAAAAAGAAATAGGGAGAAGTATTGAAATTAAAAAATATATCCCATAACTTTCATCTTTGGTTTTGCTAGAAGCGTTTTGCCATATCCACTGAAGAGCTGCATTACAACCTTTATAAAGCATCTTGCATTTATTTCTTTTAAACTTTAAATTATCAATCATGAAAAAAAGTATTTTGTTCACTTTCACATTAATGCTTGCAATATCTTTTGTTGCATGTAACGACACTGCTACTACAGATAAAACCGAGGTAATGGACTCCACTGCTGTAGTAACGGACAAAGACACTCAGTCCATGCCTGTGTATGATGCTGCCATGGATCCTGTAAAAGTGGAAGCTGAATTTGCGAAAGTACTTGCAGATACATTAAATATAAAAATGTATGAAGTAACTTTAAAGCCGGGTGACACAAGTTTGTTACATACGCATCCTGATTATACGCTCTATGTTCTTCAGGGGGGAAAAATAGCTATATCTGCAAACGGAGGCAGACAGGAAATGGAATTAAAAGCAGGCATGGGTATAATATTCGGCTCTATTTCACATTCTGCCAAAAACATAGGCAACACAACCATCAAGTTACTGGCAAACGATATATATCGGCCACGCAAATAAATTAATACAGCGGTATACATCCAAAATATACCGCTGTCTTTTTACATTCAGCAATCAAAAATTCAAAAAAAATATTTCACATCGATAATTGTTGCAGTACATTGAATGTAATGAAGATTTTCAAATAACATTCACTTATTATAGTATTCAGTTTATTGAAAGGAGACGAAAATTTGCGGAACATGTGTTGGATGTTTTACACCAGGAATATAATTTAGAGCAATAAAACAAATGCAATCAAACTAAAATTAATATTTGCATCATAAACTATCCGGTGCTTTCCTTTTATTTTTTTAAACCAATCATCTAAATGATCAGCTTGCTCAAACATTAATGGTACAGCTTTTACAGATGATGTAATGCTAAGAATGCCAATGGTAGCTGCACTTCCTGCAATATTAGTTATAAATTTACGGCGGTCTGAAATTGTTTTTTTCATTTTCATGAGATTAAGTTTTAGTCTGAACAAAAATAAAAAATTGGATACTATACAAAATTTCCTCCATTATTATTGGCTTATAAACCGTAACTAAAAATTTAATTGAGATTAATACAGGCTGAAAAAATTATAACTGTTTTTTAGAAATAGCTACATTCAAAATGCTGTAATTTTAATTAAAAATATCTTATGAAGAATATGGTTGTATTTGTTTTAGCATTCATATCCTTATCTGCTACCAGCCAAAATAAAATGACTCCGGAACTTCTGTGGAAACTCGGGAGAGTATCAGGAGTTGGCATGTCCAAAGATGGAAAGAGTGCAGTGTATTCAGTAAGCACGCCCAATGCTACAGAAAATAAAAGCACCCGGGAAACCTTTGTTATTCCCGTGGCAGGCGGTTCTGCA
>JBBJOK010000425.1:0-2691 GCA_037721545.1 Chitinophagaceae bacterium | reverse complement strand
TTGTTGCTGAAACAATTTGTATTCATGGTGATGGGAAATATGCTGTAGAGTTTGCAAAGGCGATAAAAAACTCCCTCCTAAATCCTCGCTAAAGGGAGGACATGGTTAGCTACTATGCCGATTATTATAATTGATAAATGTATTTGGACAACGAAGAATAATATTTTAAAAATTCGTCCTCCTTTCTATTGGAGAGGGGCCGAAGGTGAGGCCATCTTCACAAACTCTGCCACCCGACCACCTCCAAATGGCATATTAATGCTACCGATCTTTCCATTATTATTGATAAGAAAATGTAACCGGTAATTGGGTTGGTCATTATATTCATCTTTAGTCAGAAATTGATCGAAATGAATGTGATCTAGTATTCGCTTCTGTTTCCGGAAAATAAATACAAGCCGGTCGTTCTGAAGTTCAATAATCATATCACCATAAATAGGATTTGTATAGGTGCCTGTATAAGCATTTAGCGTATGCGAGGGCTTTGTATTTTTAATCCACGTAGCTTTAATAGAATCAGAGAAATTCTTTTGCCTCACTGTAAATTCCAGGTCTTCTTTTTTGTAGCGTTCACTCCAGGGTGTATTGCTTAACCCCAGCAAACGATCAATTACAGGAAAAGCAATCACGGGTCGCAAATTCGCTCCAGGCATTCCGTTAAACATAATAAAAATACCAAGATGTGCCTCCGGGACAAATGTGAGATTAGAAAAAAATCCATCTGGTAAACCGCCGGTATGAGTTGATATTTTATACCCTTTGTAAGTTTGTATAACTCGTCCAAGGCCATATAAGCTATTAGATAATTCATTCCACTAGCCTTGCTTGTCTGTTATAGTATTGGGCATAAGTGTTTCTGTAATTGCTTTTTCCGGTATTACCTGTTTACCTTTATATCTCCCGCCATTTAGCTGGGCTATCATCCAGTGACTCATATCCTCCACATTTGATTTAATAGCACCCGCCGGGGCAAGGTTTTCACCATTTTGTTCAAAGCTTTGTTTTCGCTGAAATCTCTTAGCCGTATCTTTAAAGTAACCAAAGGAATAATTATTATTCTTTATCATTTCGTCTTTGGTAAAGCAACTGATTTTCATATCCAACGGTTGAAAAAATTTCTCCCTAATAATATCTTCCCAGCTTTTACCGGCAATGTTTTCCAACACTCCGCCTGCAGCAGTGAACATCATATTATTATAAATATACCCTTCCCTGAAACCAAGTTGAGGTTGCATATACACGACTCTCGCTATCGCTTCTTTCCGGGTAAGAGGAGAGTTATGCGATATCCCATCATAACCTGGTAAACCTGTACGGTGACTAAGCATATCACGCAAAGTGGTCTTTGAATTTAATTCATCGTTACTAAAATTTAGAGAAGGCATATATATTTTTACAGGTTTATCAAGACTCAGTTTGCCTTCCTGCTGCAACATTGCCGCTGTTGTTGCTGTAAATAATTTTGTATTAGAACCTATAGGGAAAATTGTTTCAGTAGTAACAGGCAATTTATTTTCCACGTCACGATAGCCATAACCTTTACCATAGATCAATTGGTCTTTGTAAACTATTCCCAAGGCAAGACCCGGGATATTCCACTCTGTTAATAAACTATCGATATAACGATCGATTAATGGGAACTTTTTTTGAAATGGATTGTTCTGGCTGTAACTGCTTACAGCAATAAAAAGAAAAGCAAAAAATAAAATTTTAATTTTCATAAAGCGTGTTTAATTATTGAAATTAATAAATAACCTTTAGCCTCATCCCTTCCTGCGATAGGCAGCGATGAAGTCTACCACTTTCCCCACATTTCCACCACTGCCAAATATCCCATCCAGCTCATTGCCACCACTACAAACCAGCCTGAAAGCTGCATCCATAAAGGATGCCGATAATCTTTCATTAAACGCTTTTTTGTAGCAGCAATTAAAATAACGGCCAATGCAATGGGAAGGATCAATCCATTAACAGCCCCTGCTAAAATTAATAACTCTCTTGGCTTGCCAACCAAAACAAAAATAATGGTGGTGATAATGATAAAAAGAGAAATGAACCAACGCTCATATTTTTCAAATACAGGATGAAAAGTTTTAAAGAAAGAAACCGAAGTGTACGATGCACCAATAACCGAAGAAATAGCTGCACTCCACAACACCACACCAAAAATTTTAAATCCTATCTGCCCGGCAGCAGATTGAAAAATACTTCCTGCAGGATTATTATTATCCAATATTGCGCCCTGGCTCAAGACGCCAACCACTGCAGCAAAAAGAATGAACCGCATCAAGGCAGAAATTAGCACACCACTGATAGCGCTTTTGTTTACCAGTGGAATACTTTCTTTTCCTTTTATCCCTGCATCCAGCAAACGGTGAGCCCCTGAAAAAGTAATGTAACCGCCAACCGTTCCGCCAACAATAGTAACGATGGCAGCGGTACTAATTGTTTCTGGAATAAAAGTATGATGCACCATCTGCACCAGGGGCGGGTGCGCTGCAAATGCAACAATTAGTGTGAGTGCAATTTTTATTATTCCCAAAAAAGGTGTGAGCACATCCAACATTTTACCAATCTCTTTTACCCAAAACAAAATAAGTGCAATAACACAACTTATAACAGCACCTTCCTGGAAAGATAATCCTGTCAGCACATTTACGCCCAATCCGCAGCCGGCTATATTGCCGATGT
>JBBJOK010000424.1:0-2691 GCA_037721545.1 Chitinophagaceae bacterium | reverse complement strand
AATGCTATTAAGAATAACCAGCTGGCACATGCATTTTTATTTTGCGGACCAAGAGGCGTTGGCAAAACCACTTGCGCCAGGATACTTGCCAAAACCATTAATTGTGAAAACAAAACACCTGATACAGAAGCCTGTAATACTTGTAACTCCTGTGTTTCATTCGACCAGGGAATTTCATTAAATATTCATGAGCTGGATGCAGCTAGTAATAATTCTGTAGATGATATCCGGTCACTTGTTGATCAGGTAAGGTTTGCACCGCAGGCAGGCGCATACAAAGTGTATATAGTAGATGAGGTTCATATGCTAAGCTCGTCGGCCTTTAATGCATTTTTAAAAACGCTTGAAGAGCCGCCGCCTTATGCCATTTTTATTTTGGCAACTACTGAAAAACATAAAATAATCCCTACGATTCTTTCACGCTGCCAGATATTCGATTTTAAACGAATTACCAATCATGATACAGTAGAACATCTGCAGGAAATTTGTGAAAAAGAAAATATAATTGCTGAAAAAGCAGGGCTTCATGTTATTGCACAAAAAAGTGAAGGTTGTTTAAGAGATGCCTTAAGTATTCTTGATAAGATTGTAAGTTTTACCAACGGAGAAGTAAATTATGCAAACACCTTAGAGCATCTTAATATTCTTGATGAAGATTATTATTTTAAACTTATTGATTGCATGCAGCATCAAAATATCAGCAATGCAATTTTAATGTATGATGAAATAAACCGAAAAGGCTTTGAAGGTGATCTGGTATTAAATGGCTTTGCCGAATTTATAAGAAATGTATTGGTAAGCAAAGACCCCAAAGCTTCGGTATTATTAGAGGTTGGTGAAAACTTCAAGCCAAAATATTTGGAAACGGCGAAAAAGATAAACCCAGCATGGCTAATAAGCGCTTTGAATATTTTAAGCGAGGCTGAAATTAATTATAAACAATCCCGCAATAAAAAACTTCATGTAGAGCTAACATTGATAAAGCTCTGTTACCTGCAGCAGGCTATTGAACTGGTTAATACTGATAATGAAATAACTAAAAAAAAACAGGTTGAATCAGTAAAAGCACTTGCTTTTAGAACAATTGCCCCTATTGAATTGAAGCAAAAACAAACTGAAAAATCTTTTGTCACCAATTACCCGGAACCGGCAAAAACTTCTTCCCATATATCATCAGAAGCAAAGCTTGTAATAGAAACTGATATAGAACCTTTAGTTACAAACCCTGTTGCCAATAAGAATATTGCTGTTAGGGAATCGCCTAAGGTAGGTGCATTAGAAAAAATAAGAAAAGAGGTTGCCAGCAGGCAGCAGTCAAATAAAATTGCTAAAGAACTAAACGAAGAAGAAATATATATTGCATGGGGGCAATACATTGAAAAACTTCAAAAAAAGAATAACCCTTCAGCCGTCAGCAATTTCAAAACCGCAATTTTAAAAATTGCCGACCCTAACTGTATCGAGATAATAGCTGACAGTAAAATTCAACAAAGTTTTATTGAGAATGAAAGAGCTGCTTTAATTGAACATCTCCAAAATCATTTTAATAATCGAACGCTTTCTTATAAGGTTGTAGTAGTGGATATGGGAGTTAAGGAACCTGCGGAAGCACATCTTAGTACCAAACAGCAATATTTGAAGATGATAGAACAGTACCCTTTAGTAAAAGAATTAAAAGATAAATTAAAACTGGAATTGGATTATTGATGTAACATCACTAATATGAAATTAAACATCGTAAAACTCGAGATGTTATACATGAAAAAAACCTCATCATTAGGTTTCACAGTTTTTATTCTTTTTGCATTAATTTCGATTTAATACTAAGAATATTTAACCCCCGTCCGAACGGCATCAAGCTGGGCAGGCGATAAAATAATTAACAAAAATGGCGGAAGTTATCAGAATGCCGAGGATGAGTGATACAATGACCGAAGGCGTAATTGTAGAATGGCATAAAAAAGTTGGAGATAAGGTTAAGCCCGGAGACTTGTTAGCTGAAGTGGAAACTGATAAGGCCACTATGGAATTGGAAAGTTATAATGAAGGAACGCTCTTATATATAGGTGTTGAAAAAGGAAAATCTGTAGTGGTAGAAGGAGTACTTGCAGTAGTTGGTAAAGATGGGGAAGATTACAAAGGTTTATTAGACGGGGGCGAAAAAAAGCCTGAAGCGAAAAAAGATGATCCTCCTTCTCCCAAAGTAAGTGGCAGGCCTGAAGAAAAAAAAGATGCTACTGCTCCAAAAGATGAAAAGAATGGCAAAGAATCTGAGTCTGCACAAGTCTCTCAGCAAAATAGCGGAGGTGATCAGGAAGTATCAGACGGCAGATTGAAAGCTTCTCCACTTGCAAAAAAATTAGCTGCTGAAAAAGGCATTGATATTTCGAAGATTAAAGGAAGTGCTGATGGTGGAAGAGTTGTAAAAAAAGATATTGATAGTTATCAACAGACAACAGACAACAGACAACAGACAACAGAAAGCAAAAGACCGGTTCAACCTTTTGCGCAAACGGGTGAGGAAGGTTACCAGGATATACAATTAACGCAGATGCGTAAAACTATTGCCCGCCGATTAAGCGAAAGCAATTTTACAGCTCCCCATTTTTTCCTTACCATGGAAATAAATATGGATACTGCCATGTCTGCAAGAGCCAGCATGAATGAAGTAAGCCCTGTTAAAATATCTTT
>JBBJOK010000423.1:1162-2694 GCA_037721545.1 Chitinophagaceae bacterium | reverse complement strand
GTGGCTTGCTATACCGGATTACGCTTCTCTGATTTAATACAGATTAGAACTGAGAATATTATTAATGAAGGAAAGCATATAAAGGTAAGAACAGAGAAAACGGGTGAAAATGTCATTGTACCGATTCATAAATTTGTAAAAGCAATTATAAAAAAATATCAAGGTGGTCTCCCTTCGGCAATTAGCAACCAAAAGATGAATGACTATTTAAAAGAAATTGCTGAATTAGCGGGTATTGACTCAGTTATAAAGTCCTCAATCACAAGAGGTGGCAGAACACAAACGACTATAAATAAAAAGTTCGATCTTGTTACAACACATACTGCCCGGCGTTCATTTGCTACTAATACCTATTTGCAAGACATGCCGGCCATTTCAATTATGAAATTTACAGGACATAGAACAGAAAAATCTTTTTTAAAATATATCCGCATAAGCCAGGAAGATAATGCTGATAAATTATCAAGCCATCCATTTTTTAATTAGAACTATAAAATAACACCCTAATTATTTATTAGGAATTTAGTCCTATTATCTTATAGCTGAATGTTTCAATAGACAAATTGCCCTATTAAAATAATTTACTTTTTTTTTCAATTTAGAGTAAGTTTGATTATGCAGGATCAACATAACAAAAGCTCAGAGTGGCTTGCTAAGTTTCTTGAACAAGACCGATTGAAAAAAAATATCATAAACGAATTGGATAAAAAAAATAATAATATTTTCAAAGAGAATATCAAGCTTAAAGGAGAAAATGTCAGGTTAAAAAACGCCAACAAAGAACTAACAAGTGAAATCAATGCAAGCGGAAACAAATATTCAAATGTGCTAGTTCAATTGCAAATGTTACACTTTCTGGGAATCTTGGAAGAACTAAAATCAAAAGGAACTCTAGAGCAGAGAGGAATTTTTTTTAGTGCTTTATTTAACCGAAACCCCCAAAGAGCAAGAAGACATTTTTCTGCAATTTATGATCTTACTTTTTCAAAGAACAAATCTAAAGCAAAACTCATTAAACGTGATTTAGAAAAAGTAGACAAATTGTTTAACCAATTGAATTTACCAGCATGCAAGAACATAAAGAAAGCCATTCAAAAAATTGATAAAGAACATATGCTAGAAAATTTGTAGCCGTAAATTTAGGGCTACAAAGAGTTATCTTATCAATTTTGTTTCCCGCCATTAAAGGTGATAAAATTGATGTCAATTATTTTAACCGGACTTACTCTGGAGGATTTCTTTTTACGGATTGAAAAAATTATAGAGACCAAAATTGGTAATAGAGTCCAAACGAAAACCGAAAATCAATCCGAATATATTACCCGTAAAGAAGTAGCGGAACTTCTTAAAATTTCACTCCCCACATTGCACGACTGGACAAAGCAAGGATGGCTTCCATCCTATAAGATGGGAAACAGAGTGCTTTATAAGCGCAGCGAAATAGATGCATGTGTAACGAAGGTTTTATTTCAAAAACATAAAAAATCCATATAACTATGATAGACACTATAATTCTGCGCATTCACGATTTA
>JBBJOK010000423.1:0-1152 GCA_037721545.1 Chitinophagaceae bacterium | reverse complement strand
AAATACATATGGATTCCGAAAATGTTTGATATACTAGATCAGAAAGGTTCAACTACATCATCGTATGAAGCAACTCCAAAAGATATGCTTAAAGCACGCCGAGAGGCGAAGAACGGCAGAAACATAATTGATGTTTTAAGAGTAAATAGAACAGGAGAACATTTACTCAGAACAAAGCATGCTAAACAAATGAATGCCTCTAATCATTATTCCTTTTCTTATTCAGTTAATTATTCAGCTGATTATATAGAATTCAATTTCTCCATACCGAAATATACATTTGGTTCAAATGTAATAATGTTCATAGATCATAATTTAGATAAGCATTTTAGTCCAACATTATCTAATCAGCTTTACCAAAATATAGAAAGGTCATTTTCATTATTACAGAGTTATTTAAGGCAATTTTTTAAACTTGAATTTATATATGATATAGATTATAAAGATGTTGAAGTAAATCGTATTGATGTTTGTTTTAATCAGGTATTCAGGACTAAAAAAGACGCTTTAATGGTTCTCGCCTATCAAAAAAGATTAACCAAAAAATATTCCCGTGAAGGGAAAGATGGTTATAAAGAATACGACACTTCCCTAATGTATGTTACTAAAAGATATTCCGCAAAAATTTACCATAAAGGCTCTGAATATACAGTAAATGACCTGAAAGAGCATTTGAAGATAAATAAAGAAAGGGGAAGCAATTATTTTAGAACCAAATATTACCAGGAATTCGCAGATCGCATGTTACGTTATGAGCTTACAATGAGAAGTCCAATGCTTAATTATTTGCATAAAAGAAATTTATTCAGAATTAATTGCCCTCATTTTCAATTATATCATAAAGTTTATATAGCCGTGGAAAATAGTTTGCAAAAAAATAATCGCATTTCTAAGGCTATAGGAAAACTATCAGGCATTGAAAAAGATGAATACAGGGAGAAATTTCCTTATGAAAAAATCAAATCTGAAAACAGAAAAATACATAAATGGGTTGGCCAATTAATATACAAAAAGACAAAATTCATGTTGGATATTGACGATGAAGCAAAAGCATACAATAGTATGCTTGTAGATTATAACTGTGATAAAGCCCTCTTTTCAAAAAGAGTGTTAAATCTGTGCTTTGAAGAATTGATAAATTTCATAAACGAA
>JBBJOK010000422.1:0-2706 GCA_037721545.1 Chitinophagaceae bacterium | reverse complement strand
TAGTATTATTATTTGAACTGCTATTGTTATTATTATTGTTTGAACTGTTGTTATTGCTTCTGGTTTCAAATGTTCTGGAAGGTGAAGAATAGGTATTATTAGTTGAGTTGCCAGGGTTGTAAGTATTATTAGAATTATTTGTGCCGCTAAAAACTCTTCTCATCATATTGCCAAATCCGCTGCCATTATTAGAAGAAGGATTGCTTTGATTTCCAAAAGTTCTAACCGGGTTAGTAGTTGTGCCATTATTTTGCCTGCCAAACTTAGGATTATAAGTGCTGGATGAATCCGGTGTTGAAGGGTTGGGAGAATAAGCTCCTAAATTGCTCTTTCTTGGTTGAGAAGCATTTTGAGGTGTACCATATTTTGGATTACCATAAACCTGCGGGTAATTATTATAGCCGTAAGGATAATTATTGTCATAGGTATCATATCTGTCATATCTTCTATAACGGCGGTTGTTTACACGTCTTCTTGTATCCCTGTCTTCAGTGGTGTAATAAACATCTTCCTCTTTATCTTTTTCTTTTCTTACCTCATTATTTTGCAAACGGGCAGGTGAATAATAAACATCATCAGGTGTTTGACCAGTTTTGTAGGATGTGGAGCAACTGCTTACGGTTGCAATGATAATTGCGAAAAGTAAAAAATTAATTTTCATGGTTGTGAGTTTAGAAGGTTTAAAAATGAAGTCGTTATTTTTGTAAGCCTGCATAAATTTACTATCATACAACGTCCAGTTTAATTAAGCAGTGTTAAATATAAGCTAAGAGATGAAATTAATTTTATGAGCAAAGAAATTACGAGCAGGCAACAGGATTATTCTCAATGGTACAATGATCTTATAATAAAAGGAGGGCTTGCAGATTACAGTGCAGTGCGAGGTTGTATGGTTATAAAGCCATATGGTTATGCATTGTGGGAAAACATGAGAGACCAGTTAGATAAAATGTTCAAAGAAACGGGGCATCAAAATGCATATTTTCCATTGTTCATCCCTAAAAGTTTTTTAAGTAAAGAAGCTGCGCATGTTGAAGGTTTTGCTAAGGAATGTGCTGTGGTAACACACTACAGGTTGATGAATGACCCTGATGGCGGAGGAATAATTGTGGACCCTGAAGCAAAGTTGGAAGAAGAATTAATTATCAGGCCAACATCTGAAACAATAATCTGGAATACATTCAAAACATGGATACAATCTTACCGCGATCTTCCCCTATTAATCAATCAATGGGCAAATGTTGTGAGATGGGAAATGCGTACACGATTATTTTTACGCACTACTGAGTTTTTATGGCAGGAAGGACATACGGCTCATGCTACAGCACAGGAAGCCATTGATGAAACAGTGCAGATGCTGAATATATATGCCGAGTTTGCGGAAGAGTGGATGGCAATGCCTGTGATAAAAGGGGTTAAAAGTATTAATGAACGTTTTGCAGGCGCAGAAGATACCTATTGCATTGAAGCGCTTATGCAGGATGGCAAAGCATTACAGGCAGGTACGTCGCATTTTTTAGGGCAAAATTTTGCAAAGGCATTTGATGTAAAATTTAGTGATAAACAAAATAAACTGGATTATGTATGGGCAACCAGTTGGGGAGTAAGCACCAGGCTGATAGGTGCATTGGTAATGGCGCATAGCGATGATGAGGGATTGGTATTACCCCCAAAATTATCGCCGATACAGGTGGTATTCATTCCTATTTATAAAGGTGAAGAGCAAAAAAATTTGATTGATGAAAAAGTGAAAGAGCTGATGATAAAATGTAAAGCCCTTGGTATTAAAGTGAAGTATGATGATAATGATAACAACAGGCCGGGTTGGAAGTTTGCAGAGTATGAAATGAAAGGAGTTCCGGTTCGTATTGCGATTGGGGCAAGGGATCTGGAAAAAAATATTGTTGAAGTTGCCAGAAGAGATACAAAAGAAAAGATGAGTGTATCTATTGATGGGCTTGCAGATACAATTCACGTTTTGCTTAATGATATTCAGCAAAATATTTACAGTAAGGCAAAAAAGTATAGGGATGAAAATATTACTAAAACGGACACATGGGAAGAATTTGAAAGATTATTGGACGGCACCGGTGGTTTTATTTCTGCCCATTGGGATGGAACTGCAGCTACCGAAGAAAAAATAAAAGAGCTTACAAAAGCAACTATTCGATGTATTCCGATAAATAATATACAGGAAGAAGGGAAGTGTATTTTAACCGGCAACCCAAGTAAGGAGAGGGTTTTGTTTGCAAGGGCTTATTAAAATAAAATTTATTTGGGTTTCTCAATCCTTTTGTTGAGATTAGCTTTTTTAACCAAAACTAACTTTATGGAACAGCGTGATCTTTTAAGCAATGATCTTGTAATTAGTAGTATCTCCCAATCAAACCTTTTATCTTCCGCTAAGTGGGCAAAATTTTTAGCCATAGTAGGATTTATTTTTATTGCTATTATGGTCCTCGGCGGGCTTTTTGCACAAACATTAATGTCATCATATTCGAGCTCAGCTTCTTTAGCCTACAGTGGCGACCTTATAAAATATATGGGAATTGTTTATGTTGTATTTGCCGTAATCTTATTTTTCCCCTGCCTCTATCTTTTTAAATTTTCTAATAAAATGCAGGAAGCGGTAAGAACTTCCAGTCAGGAAAGTGTAGATACTGCTTTCATAAACTTAAAATCAATGTTTAAGTTTTATGGCATATT
>JBBJOK010000421.1:0-2714 GCA_037721545.1 Chitinophagaceae bacterium | reverse complement strand
CAGTGCCTGAAGTAATTGTTGCCAACCAGCTTGGTATTAAGTGTGCTGCCATTTCCGTTATAACTGACGAATGTGATCCTGATAATTTAAAACCAATCAATATAGCAGAGATAATTGAAGTGGCAGGAAAGGCAGATAAAAAACTTTCCGAGATTTTTATGGATGTAATAGCAGGATTAAATAAGAATGAGGCTTAATTTAACGAGTTGCCTTGTTTATATCTTTATTTAAAAAGTATTCATAAAACATAATATTTAGCAATATCAATTCAAAACCGTAAAAGATATCTTCAAAAGGGATCGTAAACAACCTGATGCCTAAGTTTTCCGCATTATTATACCAAACCACGGGTTGCGGTAAGCCACTACCGGTAAGTATTCCGTTCACAATAAAAAAAGGGATTAAAAGTATAGGATAGATAGTCAAAAGTTTACCCAGCCAGTTAATTTTTAAGAAATATTTTAAAATAAAAAGTACAATAGCTAAACTTATAAAGGTTGATGCAGTGTATAGTTTATCGTAAAAATATATTCCCGTAAAAAGCAATACTACAGAAAGGGTATAAACGAAAATGTTTTCAATCTTAGCCGGCCACCTTGTTTTTATAAATAGATTTAAACAATGGTAAGTAAAAACACAGGCATAAGGAATACAAATAAAAAATAAGATCTCTTCAATGGGAAGATTAGAAAAATAGATCCCGGAAATGTAATTCGGATTAAAACCCCAAACTCCGATATGAGTGAAAAGTAAATCCCAAAGTATAAAAATGAATGCAACTATTGCATTAGCAATAAAAAAAGGTTTCCAGTTCTTGTAAAAATTTAATTTGGGGTGAAATGAAAAAAGAACCGGAACAATCACGGTACAAAAGTTAATCAGCAGGTAAAGCAATTTCATTGCAAACTATGTCTGGTTCTATTTCTATCCCGGAAATATTTAAAAGGCACCCAAAGCATACCGAAACATTCTCCTTCTTCTTTATCAATATGCTTGTGATGCATTTTGTGTGCCCGGCGTATGGCTTTAAAATATTTGTTATCGGCGTTTCTTAAGATTTTAAATCGCTGATGAATAAATATATCATGCACTAAAAAATAGCATAGTCCATAAAGTGTAATTCCTAAGCCGATCCAAAAAAGAAAATTGTAATCATTCTTCATCCCGAAAAATAATCCTGCAATACCGGGTAAGGCAAATACAAGAAAGAAAAAATCATTGTGTTCAAAAAAACCTGATGATTCCTTTTTATGATGGTCTTTATGCCAAATCCAAAGAAGGCCATGCATTATAAATTTATGAGTAAACCAGGCAACGGCTTCCATACTGCAAAATGCGGCTAAAACTATTAATGCATTTATGATTATTGTTTCCATTGTCTTACTTTAAAACCCGTTTTGCATCTTAGATATTAGATACAAAAATAAACTGCTGCAAGCATATTTTTTGCAACTTTTGCAACAGTATCGTTAAATCTATTGATCATAAAACTTTAGGCTTCACCTTTTACTAAATAATTCATAGCACCGCTTATGAGATGCTCATTTAACCGGGGTAGACAAATTTTTAGCCACTCGGTATAAATTTCCGGATGTTCATCAATATCTGTTTCTAATTTTTTTAAACTTATATATTTCCAATTTTTAACTTCCGACTCATCCGGTAAAGGCAAATCATTTGAAACTCCTAAATAAACATGATCATATTCATGTTCTGTTAATCCATTATCAAATTTTACTTTATAAATAAAACTAAAAGCAAATTCAGTTTTACATTTCATCCCCATTTCTTCTTTCAATCTTTTTTGCATTGATTCAATAATATCTTCGCCAAATTGAGGATGGCTGCAACATGTATTCGACCATAAACCCCCTGAATGGTATTTCTCAGTAGCACGTTGCTGCATTAGTAGTTCACCTTTTGTATTAAAAATGAAAATTGAAAATGCACGATGCAATAAACCTAATTGATGGATCAAAAGTTTTTTACCGTTGCCCTGTTGAATATCATTTTCATCTACAAGAATAAGAGATTGATTCATGATCCCAAATTTTGTTTTTCAATAGCGTTTAAATATTTTGATTGCTGCAAAAAAGAAACAATAAGATGTTTCAATTGCAGGTCTTTAAGTTTAGATACCGCAATTATTAATAATAATTTATCCTGCTCTATTGAACTGCCATATCCCAAAAAAGATGGTATAGAAGTTTGAACTGCAAATCTTAAAAATCTTAATTCAATATTGTCTTTCTGCTTTTTGATAGATTTTTCAAGTAGATTCTTTCCTTTGGAAAAATAGGACATTTTACGAAATGGGTTGAACACATAATTTGCCATCATCATGGTAGCAGAGGCTTTATAACCAGCCAACAAAGGATTGCTGCTTTCACTATACGATTGTAAGATAGAAATTAGCTTTTGACAAGCTTCCTCCTTTGTTGTGGCTTGCTGATAGAGGATTCTAATTTCACTTTGAGAAGGAATATAAGCATAGCTTTTTGTACCAAAAATTAACAGCAGCAAAAACAATAGCTTTTTCATAGTAAGTTCATTTTATATTGAAACATGCTATTTAACATCAACCCAAATTTTTGCCCGTTATTTATCCTTATTCTACTATCAAGAATTTTATGCGGAGGAACATTCTTAATTTTTTTAAAAAGAGAATTATAATATACGTAAGCCAGGTAAACCCCACCCTTTGATGAAGGAGG
>JBBJOK010000420.1:0-2729 GCA_037721545.1 Chitinophagaceae bacterium | reverse complement strand
TGCGGAGAGTGAGGGATTCGAACCCTCGATACAGTTTCCCATATACACACTTTCCAGGCGTGCTCCTTCAACCACTCGGACAACTCTCCAAAAAATAGTTGGCAAATCTACAATGTTATTTTAATAAGCACTCGCCTTATTCAACACATCCATTGCCTCAATATCTAATTGCAATTCTACCGAAGCAATAAGATCATTTAATTGGGCAATATTGGTGGCACTTGCTATCGGTGCTGCAATAGATGGCTGTGCGATCAACCAGGCAAGTGATACGGTTGCCGGGTTGCTGTTGTACCGTTTAGCAACGATATCAAGTGCGGCTAAAATTTTAAAGCCCCGCTCATTCATATATTTTTTATTCCCATCTCCTCTGGCGCTTTTAGAAAGATCATTCTCTGTACGATACTTGCCGGTAAGAAAACCACTTGCCAGCGAATAATAATTTATCACACTAATATTTTTTTCGAGGCAATATGGTTGAAATTCTTTTTCAAATGCTTGTCGGTCGTACAAATTAAACAGAGGCTGCAAGGTTTCATATCGTGGCAACCCATTAGCCTCGCTATATTCCACAGATTGCTTTAATCTTTCAAGTGACATATTAGATGCGCCTATAGCCCTTACTTTTCCTTGCTTCACCAATGCTGCATACCCGTCCATCGTTTCTCCAACAGTAGTTGCAGTATCATCAAAATGAGATTGATACAGATCAATGTGATCAGTTTGCAAACGCTTTAAACTTGCCTCCACAGCCTCCATCATATATTTTTTTGAAAGGCCTTTTTTATTGTTACCCATGTCGCTGCCGAGTTTGGTGGCAACAATAACTTTACCCCTGTTACCTCTTTGCTTCATCCAGTTACCAATTATAGTTTCCGATTCACCACCAACATTTCCCGGTTTCCATCTTGAATAAGTATCTGCAGTATCAATTAAATTAAAACCGGCATCTACAAAAGCATCTAATAATTTAAAAGAAGCTGGTTCATCAATCGTCCATCCAAATACATTTCCGCCAAAAGCAAGGGGTGCAACAGCTATTCCTGAATTTCCTAATTGTTTCTTTTCCATTGAAATTTATTTTCAATCGTTCACGAACTATAATGTTGCCATATCAATTACAAAGCGGTAACGAACATCACCTTTTATCATACGCTCATAGGCTTCATTTATATCTTTAATGTTGATCACTTCTACATCAGATACAATATTGTGTTCAGCACAATAATCAAGCATTTCCTGGGTTTCGGGTATGCCACCTATTAATGAGCCTGCAATGCTTCTTCTTTGTAAAATAAGATTGAAAACAGGTGTTTGAATAGGATCAGGTGGTGCGCCAACGCAAACCATTTTACCATTTGTTTTCAACATATTCAGATATAAATTATAATCGTGCGAAGCAGAAACCGTATCAAGAATAAAATCAAAATAATTATTTAATTCTTTAACCTGTTGCTCATCGGATGTTAAAACAAATTTATGAGCGCCCAATCTTTTTGCATCCTCTTCTTTTGAAGCAGAATGACTAAGCATGGTAACTTCAGCCCCAAAAGATACCGCCAGCTTTACACCCATATGGCCCAATCCGCCAAGGCCTACAACACCAACCTTATCACCTTTGCCAACTTTCCAGTGCTTTAATGGAGAGTAGGTAGTTATACCTGCACAAAGCAATGGGGCAATAGCTTCCAACGGAAGTTTATCAGAAATGCTTAACACAAAATCTTCATGCGTTACAATACTTTTGCTGTAACCTCCATAAGTTGTTCCGCTTCCATCTTTTTCAGGAGCATTGTATGTGCCTACTGCTCCTTTATTACAATATTGCTCCAGGCCTTCTTTGCAATTATCACATTCGCGGCAGCTATCAACAAGGCAGCCAACACCTGCAAGATCACCCGCTTTATATTTTTTTACTTTATCTCCTACTCTTGTTATACGTCCTACAATTTCATGACCCGGAACAACAGGGTAAACTGTATTATGCCATTCGTTGCGGACTGTATGAATATCACTGTGACAAACGCCACAATAAAGTATTTCAATTTCAACATCATGAGGTTTAGGTTGTCTTCTTTCTAAATTCCATGGCGCTAATGGAGTACTTGCGCTTTGAGCTGCATATGATTTTGTTGTCATTATAATTTTTTTAGTCTGCAAATGTAAGCGGGAAAAAAGTTAGGAGAGAATGATGCAAAAAAAAAGATCCATGCTTTCGCATGGATCTGATATAATTAATCTTTTATTTTTTATCTAACTCTGCCCTCTTTTTTGTCTTTTGAACGGCCCAGGATATAACCACCAGCCGCACCAACAACACCACCTACTACTGCACCTTTACCGCCTTTAACTACTCCACCTACAACAGCACCACCTACACCACCTATCACAGCGCCTTTAGCCGCTTTACTCCAGCCTCTCTTTCGTTGAGGTACTGTGTTACCAGAATTAGAACTTCCTGAATTACTTCTGGAAGTATTTCCATAATTTCTATTGGTGTTGTTCCTTCTGGTTGGATAGGTGGTAGCCCTATTGGTGTTTGTAGCCCTGCGGTTAGCAACGGCCGTTGATGTTCCTGTTGTTAAAGCACTTGTTTCTATTACGCTTCCTGTATCGGTCATCATATTACTTCTGTACATGCTGGAAGTATCCGTTAATATCACGTCCTTATTAGTATTTAAGTCTGACTTAGAATTACAAGCTGCAAATGTTGTGGCAACCATTAAACT
>JBBJOK010000419.1:0-2735 GCA_037721545.1 Chitinophagaceae bacterium | reverse complement strand
GTAGTTTTACCATAATAACGATTGCGCTCTCTGCGTTTAGTTGATTGTCTTACATCTTTTTTAGTAGCTGCGTGATTAGCCATGAAATTTTATTTTTGGGTGGCAAAGATAGGGTTTATACTCAAAAAAACAACCGATATTCGCATCTATATGAAAGATTTTTCCTACATCACTAACTCACATCCTGCTTACATAGAAAATCTGTACTCGGAATTCACTAAGAATCCTGAAGCTGTTGATCCGGATATTCGAAAATTTTTTGAAGGTTTCGATTTTGCACATGCCCAGGGCAATGGGCAAAAAGATAGTGGTACATCGTTCAATCAGCCTGAAAGTGGAAACCTGGATAAAGAATTTAAAATTTATCAATTAATTCAGGCTTATCGCACAAAAGGGCATCTCATTGCTAATACAAATCCTATCCGGCATAGAAAAGACCGTCAGGCAAATGTGGAATTAAAGTATTTTGGTTTGGATGATGCGGATATGAATACTGAATTCTATGCAGGAAAATTTGTAGGGTTACAGAAAGCTACATTGGGAGCTATCATTAATCATTTAAAGAAATGTTATACTGAATCTACAGGTGTTGAATATACTTATGTAAATGACCCAAAACGGGTTGAATGGCTTACAAATGCTGTAGAGAACACCATGTTGCATCCGGTTTCTTTAGAACAAAAAAGAAGAATACTGCAAAAGTTGAATGAAGGTGTAATGTTTGAAAAATTTCTTCATACAAAATATATTGGGCAAAAAAGATTTTCACTGGAAGGTGGTGAAACAACTATCCCTGCATTAGATGCGATAATTACTACAGCTGCGGATAATAATGTGCAAGAAGTTGTAATTGGCATGGCGCATAGGGGCAGGCTGAATATTCTTGCAAATATCATGGGTAAAACTTACGAAGAGATCTTCACTGAATTTGAAGGAACTACTTTACCAGATACAACTATGGGTACCGGTGATGTAAAATACCATTTGGGTTTTAGCAGCGAAGTGGAATCAGGCAATGGAAAAAAAATTAATTTAAAATTATGCCCTAACCCTTCTCATCTGGAAGCAGTAAACCCGGTTGTAGTAGGCTTTGCAAGAAGTAAGGCAGACGTGATATATGAAAGTGAATATGATAAAATTCTTCCTATACTAATACATGGTGATGCCTCTGTTGCAGGGCAAGGCGTAGTTTATGAAGTTTTGCAAATGAGTAAATTAAAAGGTTACTACACCGGGGGTACAATTCATTTCGTAATAAATAATCAAATAGGTTTTACAACAGATTTTGATGATGCAAGAAGTTCAGATTACTGTACATCGGTTGCTTCGATGGTGCAAGCGCCGGTTTTTCATATTAATGGAGATGATGCCGAAGCAGTAGTAAAGGCCTCGCAAATTGCTATGCTTTACCGTCAGGAATTTAACAGTGATATTTTTATTGACATGGTATGTTACCGCAAATGGGGACATAACGAAGGAGATGATCCTAAATTTACTCAACCTGGCTTGTATTCGTTAATCGATAAGCAACCCAACCCAAGAGAAGTGTATACAAAATGGCTGGTGGAACATGGCGAAGAAGGTGCTGCTGATCTTGCAAAAGAAATGGAAAAAAAATTCTGGAGCGATCTGCAGGAACGCCTTGATGAAATTAAGCAAAACCCTCTTCCCTACACATATCAAAAACCTGAGTTATGGTGGCAAAGCCTCAGAAGAGCGGCCGCAAAGGATTTTGATACATCACCGGTAACAGCTATCAGCAAAGACAAAGTTGAAAAATTGTTTCATTCAATTATGGCTTTACCTGAGGGATTTAAGCCGCTTAAAAAAGTAGAGAAGATATTGCAGGAAAAATTAAAAGTTTTTAATGAACAAAAGAAACTTGACTGGGCTACGGGAGAATTATTGAGTTATGCCAGTATACTAGCCGATAAAAAAGATGTTAGAATGAGCGGGCAGGATGTGCAAAGAGGAACTTTTAGCCATCGGCATGCAGTGCTAAGAGATGAAGTAAATGATGGTTTTTATAATCGGTTAAGCAACGTATCAAAAGATCAGGGTAAGTTCAGGATTTATAATTCATTATTGAGCGAGGCTGCAGTATTGGGTTTTGAATATGGTTATGCCATGGCTAATCCAAATTCGTTAGTCTTATGGGAAGCACAATTCGGTGATTTTGGAAATGGGTGTCAAATTATTATTGATCAGTTTATTGCTGCCGGAGAACAGAAATGGCAACGCATGAATGGGGTAGTTCTTTTGTTGCCTCACGGTTATGAAGGGCAGGGGCCAGAGCATAGCAGCGCAAGGATGGAAAGATTTTTACAAATGTGTGCTGAATTAAATATGGTAATTGTAAATATTACAACAGCCGCAAACTATTTTCATGCTATGCGCAGGCAGCTTGCATGGGCATTTAGAAAACCATTGATTGTTTTTTCTCCCAAAGCGATACTTCGTCACCCGGGCACTTTCAGTCATATTGATGAATTCACATCCGGGGGATTTAAAGAATTGATTGATGATAATTTTATGAAAGAAACTACATCCGTTAAAAAGGTTTTATTCTGCAGCGGTAAAGTTTATTTTGACCTTGCTGAAAAGCAGCAAAAAGATAACAGGCAGGATGTTGCTATAATACGGATGGAACAAATTTATCCTTTACCATTAAAACAGCTGGAAGAATTATATAAAAGATACAGCAAAGCAATTTGGTTTTGGGTGCAGGAAGAACC
>JBBJOK010000418.1:0-2737 GCA_037721545.1 Chitinophagaceae bacterium | reverse complement strand
ATTTGTTGAAGTTGATCTCAATGGTGTAGTTAATAATCTCCATGCACTTCTTGCAGAAGCAGAACTTATAAATCTCTCTACAGTTACATTACCAATTATATTTCCTGTAGAGGATCCTATTCGTGCTGTACCAATAGCATTTGATTGTAGCGTAAGACCGTTAGCAGGAAAAATATTTGTAACATCTAATGAGCTTCCGGTAACTACGATAGCACCTTTTGGATTTACAATAGTTTCATCTATAGTGGTATTTGCAGTGACAGTTATTACATGATCGTTTAGAACGGTGATGGTATTGACATGATAATCCGGTGCAATAGTAGCTGCAGACCAAATCGCATTATCAGCAGAGCTTTCCCAGGTATTAATATCGTTCCAGTTGCCAGATTGCCTGGTTCTAAAATGAAATGGAATTATACCTTGTATATCTATACCTTTTAGCGTTTTCTGCAACCATACCCTATACAAACGAATATCAGTTATGCCATCAGAATTAGGAGTAAGAACTTGAGAATGCTCATTGCGGAGCTGTTCCAACATTGTTGCTATAAAAGCAGAATCTATAGTCCCTATATTATTAACTGCAAAGCTTCCATATTTAGGATTGGTTAGATTTGGATTTTTAAAAGAACGACTAATAAAACTTCTAATGTCTCCTGCAGGGGAGGTTGTATTCTCAATATAATTTGTGTTGGAGGTTTCAGGTAGGCTGTTGTTGCCAAATAATGTACCCAAACCAAGAACTTTTGTTTGAACACCATTTCCGCTAATGGTAACCCTGTCCTCAAAATAAGAATTAATTAAAGATGCTTTTCCTGCTAAATTGGTTATGCTTATTTGTGGAATGGCAGTACCTCTGGGCGAAGCAACACTACTACCTTCAATTGTTACAGTTCCTAAACCACTAATATTTAAATATTGACCATTATTTAAAGACTCATACCATACATCCCTTGCCAAAAGATTACCCCCATTGGTTACTCCATAACTAAGATTGTTTTCCCATATCAGCCCCCCAACCATAATTGTTTTACCCTGTTGAGGATTTCCGGAAGATGCAAATGGCCCACCGGTAACATTAATGGCTTTTCCCGCAGATTGTGATATCCTTGAATTGTGAGCAAGAACAAGAGTATTATCTAATCCATTCACATTTATTCCATTTGTATTTAAGTTTGCCTCTAACTCATGCATAAAAATTCTTGACCCGGTTTGATCAACATTTGTCATTAAAATACCTGTGACCCGGGTTTCACCACTAATTGAAATATCCCGTAGTGTGACTTTGCTTGGCCCCGCTATATTAATAACTGGCCCTACTGTGCCTCCTGTCCAAAACAACCACGTTGGATAAACATCTCCATGCCCATCTCCTACAATTTGCATATCACTTCCCGCGGGAATATTAAGCGTTGATTGAATATTGTATACACCGTGAGGAAAATGCACAACAGGCCTGTTGCCTGATAAAAGTGCAGCCTGATTTATTATTGCTTGAATTGCGGTAGCATTAGCTCCGGCCGGAACTTCAAACACTGTCCGGTTTAATTTTGGTTGAGTGCCAGGTAAAATCGGTTCTGCAAGCGTGCCGAAACTACCGTGTGATACAATGGGTTTATCATAAATAATTTTTCTACCTGTTGACTTTATTGCATTGGTTACTGAGAAAGTGTTTCCCATTGAGAAGAAATCACTAGTAGGATAAGAAGAATGAAATACCACCGGCCCAACTGCTGCCGGCCTGGAGCGAATAATATTATCAAGTAAAATAATTGGACCATGATTTTGGATATTAATTGCAGTATCTGAAACAGGATCAATTATAGTATTTGACTGGAGCGTGATGTGACATGGATAAAACTTGGGTATAGCAATAACAAACTTTTTAGAATTGGTTGATGTATTATCACGAAAAGCAAACTCTCCTGTATGACCAATAACTATATCACTTATTGTAGAATTTCTAAATATAGATCCGTATACTTTGAAATTCCCTCCACCAACAATAGTGTTATCATATAAGTTAGTTATGCCAATAGCGCAATTTTCGAAAACCGACTGCCAAACCCAAACATCAAGTGCATTAAAATTTCCTAATGTAATGCCCGCAATAGTATTTCTAGTAAACTTGCAACGCATTATTGCGGTTTCTGCAAAGCCATGACCGAAGTGACCTCCACGAATACCAATGCCAACATTTTTGAATTCATCATCAGCATATTCATTACCTGTATCAAAATAGCCGGTATTAGCAGTAAGCCTTGCCTGGTCTACAGCTATAGATGCAATACCATTACCATCCCATGTTATCCTGTTAAAACGTGAATATGCAGTACCATAAATTTGTATCATAGTTCCACCATTGGGGCCGTTCCATAATATTTTAGTGGTTGCGGGATCAGCGCCAATAATACTGATATTCATTTTATTGGTGATGGTGAGAGTACCTGTGATACGGTATGTGCCGGGCGGAAGATAAACCACACTTTTCGTGCTGTTTGCATTACCTACAGCATCAAATGCTGCCTGAAGTGCGGCTGTTTCATCAGCTATACCATCGCCTTTTACATTAAAATCCGTTTTTACATTTATCCAACTTGGAAAAGGGCCTACAAATTCATCATCTGTTGCGGGATGGCCTTGTGAAAAGCATGGAGATAAAAATCCTACAAAAATTAATGATAATATAGTAAGTGAAGTGACTTTATTACAAAATAAAAAAAAAATCTGGAAAGGA
>JBBJOK010000073.1:6996-11191 GCA_037721545.1 Chitinophagaceae bacterium | reverse complement strand
AAATTAAAAAATGAAAGAGCTTTTGCAACCATTAAGAATACAAAACCATTAGTTAAACAGGGCGATTTAATATTAAGAACAGGAAATGATTTCACAAGTGAATCGTTAAGAAAACTTTCTTTTACGGATAAGACATATTCTCATTGCGGCATAGCAAGTATTGAAAACGATACCGTATTTATTTATCATGCATTGGGGGGTGAGTGGAATCCTGAAGAAAAATTAAGGAGAGATCCGCTGGAGCTATTTTGTAATCCGCTTGAAAATAGGGGTTTTGGAATTTTCAGTTATAAAATTAATGCGATGCAGAAACTCAGGCTGGACAGTATTGTAAAAAAATGGCATAAGGATGGGCTTATGTTCGATATGAAATTTGATATGGTAACCAATGATAAAATGTATTGCGCAGAATTTGTAAGTAAAGCAATCACCCAATGCTCGAACCATCAGGTTAATTTCTCAACTTCCACAATAAATAACTTTGAGTTCGTGGCTATCGATAATCTTTTTTTAAACAAAAGCTGTTTAGAAAAGCAGCGTATCAGGTATCAATAATTATCGGCGTATTCGGTTGCCATTTGAAAAATAAATATACATTTGCCATCTAAAACAAAATCAAACTATTATGAAAAAAATTATTTTGTCTGTGGCAACGATTATAGCTTTTAGCATAATCGGTTGTAACAGCAATAGCGGTGATCCAAAAGGTGTGTTGATGAGCTTTATGGATGCTCTTATGAAAAAAGATATAGAAGGTGCAAAAAAATATGCTACCAAAGATAGTGAAGCCATGCTGGGCATGATTCAAATGGGAATGTCTATGGCTCCTGATAGCACAAAAGACAAGACCTATGATAAGAACAGCATGGAGTTTGGAGAAGCTAAAATTGAGGGTGACAAAGCCTCCGTTCCTGTAAAGGATAAGAAATCCGGGGAATCAACAGTATATACGCTCAAAAAAGAAAGCGGTGCCTGGAAAGTTGCTTTTGATAAAGCCACTATGACGAAAATGGGTACGGATAAAATGAAGGAAAAAGGTATGGACACAAATAACGCAATGGATTCAGCTTCAAAGATGCTTCAGGAGATGAATATGGGTAATGATACTACTAATCTGCAGGATACACTACAATAAAATATAAACGATCTTATATTAGAAAGCATTCCTTTTGGAGTGCTTTTTTGTTTACAGCGTGTTGCAGCATATTTGAAATAGCGATAATCGAAGTTTGTAGTACGTTTTATAAATGAAACTTTTTTATTACTTCCTTCACATTCTTTTTAAAAATATCAAGTTCACCTGTTTGTTCCTGGATAAAAGAGTTGTCTTCAATTTTTCCAATAACTGTATCCATTTCTAATTTAGTATCATATACCATTTTTCGAAAAGGATTGGAATAATCTTTTTCTCTTGACTCGTAAATGCCTTTGCACATCCATTCTTTTATTATCACTGCATTTTGTAAAGCAGTCTTAAATACCTCAGTTGTAAATTGTTTTGAAGTGATATTTAAAACTTCAAGCAGGGAAGTGTAAGAATGTTCCAGTTTATCTGAAAAATAATCGGCCCCAACTTTCTTATACATATCATGTACCTGTTGCCAGCTTTGTATTTTGTCTGATTTAATATGTTGTTTTATTTTACCAAGATCGCCTGCCGTCATTAATTGCCCTCCCACATTTATCCATTTAGTTCTTGTTATTTTGGTTGAAATACTTTTTTTCATTTCATCAAATGAGGTGGAATTATTTTTTTTAATGTGGTCGAGCAATTGAGTTACACCATAATAAATTATGAGATCACTAAACAGTTTAAGTGACTCAGGTTGTTTAATTATTTGCGCTTTGCGATTACTGTTTTCAAATCCTTCAATGTAATAGCAACCGTCCTGATCGGGAGAAAGTTTATGTAAGATCGTAATCGCATCAAATATTTCATTTACCGTATCCGGCGCCAGGTAATCATATTCTATAGTTTGAATCTTTTGAGTTCTTCTATCCCTGTTCATATACTTCCATGTATTTCGAGAGAGTGCATACATATTATACATGAACCAATACCCCGGCATTACAATCAGCTTATCATTGGCAACATCATTACTAACTAAACTAAAGGGAATAGGAATATTTAATTCTGCAGGAAAATCTGATTTCGCTAAAATAGTGAATGTTGCAAATTTTGAGTTGTGCTTTAAACTTACACATAGCCCTGGCCAAAAACCACGCCCCGCAATCAATTCACCATCATTACTGCGGCTATTATGATTGCTGCCAATAGTTGCCCCTGCAGCAATATTACTTTGGCCCATAATCATTGAAGCACATAAGAATGAATTATTATGATGCTGCTCATGAGCTGGAAAAATAAGGGAATTCAAAACCTCGCAGCAGGAGATAGTAGAATTATTTCCTAAGTAAGAATTGATAAGTCTTGCCCCATATTTTAGTTGCGAATGCGAAGCCATTACAAAACGTACAGCTTTAGCGCCATAAAATATCCGACACCCATACCCAACTATCCCATTCACCAGTTCACAACCTTCACCAATTTGCGAGGTACGCTCTTGATCGCTATTAATGGTTAGATTTTTTAATTTATTGGCTCCTTTTATGTATGCGTCACTACCAATTCGCACATCCTTAATAATTTTGCAATTTTTTATTACTGTTCTATCACCCACCGTTCCATAATAGCCCCTTTGTTTATCATATTGATTTTCGGTTAATAGAATGAATTTTTTTTGGAGATTCTCATCATCTACATATTTACTCCATATATAAGCATCACCTGGCAGCATGCCATTAAAAGGAAGTACTTTTCTTCCACCATTTTCATTGCATAGTTCCATCCATACTCTTACCTCTTCACTTTCTCCTTCCTTTAATATTCCATTTCCGAATTTTGAATAATCAGTCGTTGCCAATTCATTTACATTGGCAATCATCACTTCGTTACCTATAATATAATGACTTAAATAGGAGGCATTATCTATGCAAATATTATCACCGAAATCGCAGCTGATAATTGTACTGTTATACAAGCCCACGGGTAACCTTAGGTTATGAAATTCAAGGTAAAAAGGTTCTAATTTTCCAATACGGATGAGTCCGAAAAATTTGCAGTTTTTTACAAGGCCGGGATCGAAAGCTTCTGAAACAAAAATTTTATCCCAGTCGTCAGAATTGTTGCCGTTTCTGATTAATATTTCTTTTTCTGTACTGGTAAGATTTCTGTAACTAACTCCGTTTTTATTTTGAATATCACGCAGATGGTATTCATCTTTTTCTTTGGGTAGATATTTTTCATTAATAAAACCGTAGCCTAAGTTATTTACAGGATGTTTCGTGATTATGTTCATACTGCCCGATCCCGAAACCTCGGGACTATTAAGTTTTAAATTATTGTAAGGTAATTTATTTTCATATTTTCTTAGAGAGTAACATTTTATTCAACTGTTACTGATTTAGCAAGATTTCTGGGTTTATCAACATCGCATCCTTTTGCAACACCAATGTAATAGGAGAGCAGTTGCAATGGTATTACACTTATCATTGGTGCAATAATTTCATCTGCAGGTGGAACAAAAAATACATCATCTGCCATAGTAGGGATCACTTCATCGCCTTCTGAGATTATTGCAATCACCTTTCCTTTACGTGCTTTTATTTCCTGGATGTTACTTACAATTTTTGCATGATACGCATCTTTAGTGGCAACAAAAACCACGGGTAAATTTTCATCTACTAAAGCAATGGGGCCATGTTTCATTTCAGCTGCAGGATAACCTTCAGCATGTATATAGGAAATCTCTTTCAGTTTAAGTGCGCCTTCCAGGGCCACTGGAAAATTATAGCCTCTTCCGAGGTATAATGCATCTGATGCTCCCTTATATTTTTTTGCGATTGTTTTTAATTCGTCTGCATTTTTTAAAAGAGCTGCCACCTTTTCCGGAACATCTTCCAACTCAAAAAGTAATTTGGAATAATATTCTTCACTGATTGTTCCTTTTGCTTTTGCAATTTTTAATGCCATCATGGTTAACACCACAAGCTGACCCGTAAATGCTTTGGTGGAAGCTACACCTATTTCCATGCCCGCATGTGTATAAGCACCCGCATGAGATATCCTGGCAATTGAAGACCCGACAACATTTACAATTCCAAAAATAATTGCTCCATTATCTTTTGCTTTTTC
>JBBJOK010000073.1:4247-6896 GCA_037721545.1 Chitinophagaceae bacterium | reverse complement strand
TCCTTCAACATAAAATGATCATAACCGCCTTTTTCTATTGCTGCCAATTCCATATCCAGCTTGGTGATATAAGGTGTTTGCCTTTCATTCCCTAAATTTTTAAGAATCAGCTCATCAGCCTTAACAATAGCAACTTCATAATCATTTACATACACAACTTCTTTTGTGTATTCCAACATTGGCGTAGCATCTGAACCTAGAAAATGTTCATTTTTTCCTATACCAATAACCAAGGGGCTTCCTTTTCTTGCGGCGATAATTGTGTCAGGATTTTCTTCGTCCAGTAACAAAATTACATATGCCCCGGAAACTCTTTTTAAGGCTATACGTATTGCTTCTTCTAAAGAGCATTTATTGTTTTTCTTTATTTCCTCAATAAAATTTAGCAGTACTTCAGTGTCGGTATCACTGGTAAAAGTGTAACCTTTATTAAGCAACTCTTGTTTTAATTGCCCATAATTTTCAATGATCCCATTATGAATCATTGCTAATTTTCCGCTGGCACTGGTATGAGGATGTGCATTGCGGTCACTGGGTTCACCATGCGTTGCCCAGCGTGTATGGCCAATACCAATATGTGCGCTAAGCGATTTACCAATCAGTGATTCTTCCAGTTCTGCAACTTTCCCCTTTTTTTTATAAACATGCAGTCGTTTATTTATTAAAGCCACACCAGTGCTATCATAGCCCCGGTATTCCTGCCTTTTAAGACCTGTAATAATTATCGGGTAAGCTTCCCTTGGCCCAATGTATCCAACAATTCCACACATATATTAATAATTTTTAAGAAGCGAATTAAATTAATTGCTTCCAAACTCAATTTTGTTAAAGAAGCTTTCCTGAAAGTACAAGAATGGCAACTGAAAAATAAATAATTAATCCTGTTACATCAACTAATGTTGCTACAAATGGTGTGGAAGAAGCAGCAGGGTCCGCACCCAATCTTTTTAAAATAAGTGGAAGCATAGAGCCGATTAACGTTCCCCAGAGAACAACTCCCATTATTGATAAACCTATTGTTAAAGCTATACTTAAATAATATTCGCCAAAAACATCTGAAAAAAAATGCCAGATAAAGATGATTGCTATTCCCAACAAAGCCAGTGTTGTGCCTAACAACAACCCTGAGATTATTTCTCTCCTGATGATCTTCCACCAATCTTGCAAAGTAATTTCACCAAGCGCCATGGCCTGGATGATCAGCGTTGCAGCCTGCGAACCCGTATTACCACCGCTAGCTATAATTATGGGAATAAACGAAGCTAACAATGTCGCTTTGCCTATCATCTCTTCAAAGTAATGCATAGCGGATACAGTCATTAGCCCACCGATAAACAAAATAAAAAGCCAGATTATTCTTTTTTTGTAAAGTTGTAATAAAGGCATTTCAAGATAAGGCTGTTCTAATGCTTCTGTTCCGCCTATTCTTTGCATATCTTCTGTAAATTCTTCACTGGCTACCCACAAAACATCATCGATGGTAACAATACCCAGGAGTTTTTTTGTTTCGCTGGTTACTGGCAAAGCTACCCTGTTGTTCATTTTAAAAACATCGTTGGCAATTTCCTGGTCATCATTAACATTCAATGAGATTACACGGCCATCCATTAATTCAGACACTTTTGTCTGCGGATCAGCCAGAATAAATTCCCTGATCCTAATGTCATCTAATAATTCTCCATTATCATTGATAACATAAATAACGTCGATAGTTTCACTGTTTTTGCCAACATGCCTTATAATATTTAAAACCTCCAGAACTGTGTTGTATTCATGTACATACACATAATCGGGAGTCATTAAACGGCCAACACTATTTTCAGGGTATCCCAATAAAGAAAGTGTGATCTTTCTTTCTTCAGGATTAAGCGTTTTAATTAACTCTCTTACAACTTCGTTGGGTAATTCTTCTAAAAAAGAAGTACGATCATCCGGGGGTAATTCATTTAAAAGTTCTGCTATTTTAGCGGGTGGAAGTTCGTGTATTATCTTTTCCTGGGTAGGATGCTCCAATATTTTAAAAAGGCCGGCAGCCCTATGTATGGAAAGTTGAGATAAAATGTATGCGTCCTGGTCTTCATTCTCATAAATGAGATCAGCCACATCACTTATATTCTGTTCATCTAAAAAATCGTGTATCCGTTCCTCATTCCCGGATGCGATCAATTCTTCAAATTCATCCTGCAGCAATATTTTTTCAGCCTCTGTTGACATTAATCCTAATTTTTTACAATTGGTTTACATTATTTTGCAAGTTAATTTATTTAACCTAGTACACACTTTTTATATATGATGAAGCCCTTTTTATATATAAAAAAATCTGCAAATAAAGGGAGGGCAGTATTTACAAAAGAAAAGATTTTGGCTAACACAATTATTGAAGAATCTCCGGTAATTGTTATGAGCAAAGAAGAAAGAGTTCATCTTGATAAAACTTTATTACATGACTATATTTTTGAATGGGGAAAAGTAAAAGACAAATGCTGTGTGGCACTTGGTTACATACCGATTTACAATCATAGTTATAAAAGTAATTGCGAATACTATATGGATTTTGAAAAAGAAACCATTCAAATAAAAACTGTGGTAACGATTGAGAGCGAGGAGGAGTTAACGATTAATTATAATGGTGATTGGGATGATGATAAA
>JBBJOK010000073.1:0-4147 GCA_037721545.1 Chitinophagaceae bacterium | reverse complement strand
CCAGCATCTAATTTCTTTTTAGTTTCTTCAAACGCTTTTAATGTTAACTGAGTGTCTTCATCTGTATGTGCCGCGGTAGGAATAAGCCTGAAAATTATTTGCCCTTTTGGAATTACCGGGAATACAACTACTGAACAAAAAATATTATAATTTTCCCGCAGATCCATTAACATTCCGGTCGCTTGTGGCAAATCTCCTTTCATAATAACAGGGGTTACCGGGCTATTGGTGGTTCCAATATCAAATCCTTTTTCTCTAAGCCCTTTTTGAAGTTGGTTTACATTGTGCCACAATTTTTCTCTCAGTTCCGGCATGGTTTTCAGCATGTCCATTCTCTTTATCATTCCTTCTACAATAATCATAGGAAGGCTCTTGGCAAAAATTTGAGAACGCACATTATACCGCAAAAAGGTCATTACTTTTTTCGGTCCGGCAATAAAAGCTCCTATGCTTCCCATACTTTTTACAAAAGTGCTAAAGTAAAGATCAACACCTTTTTGGCAATCCTGTTCTTCATCTGCACCTGCACCGGTAGGGCCCATAGAACCAAAGCCATGAGCATCATCTATCAATAATCTGAAGTTATGTTTTTGTTTAAGCGCAACAAGTTCTTTTAGTTTTCCCTGATTCCCGCTCATGCCAAAAACTCCTTCTGTTATAAGTAAAATGCCACCTCCATTTTTTTCAGCCATTTTAGCTGCCCGTACCAATTGTTTTTCGCAATCTTCAATATTATTATGCTTATATGCATAGCTATATCCAACGTGCAAGCGTAAGCCATCAACAATACATGCATGGCTTTCTCCATCATAAACAATAACATCCCGCCTGTTTACCAATGCATCAATACAACTCATTATTCCCTGATAGCCAAAATTTAAAAGCATAGCATCTTCCCGCTTAACAAATTCAGCGATCGTTTTTTCCAGTTCTTCATGTTGGGTACTGTTGCCACTCATCATTCGGGCTCCCATCGGGTTACCCATTCCCCATTTTGCCGCTGCTTCAGTATCAACTTTTCTTGTTTCAGGGTGATTAACCAATCCTAAATAATTATTCAGGCTCCATACAATTTTCTCCTTTCCTCTAAAGGTCATGCGACTTCCCAATTCGCCTTCCAGTTTTGGAAATGCAAAGTATCCATGTGCTCTTTCCACATGTTGGCCTAAGGGGCCGCCATCCAATTTTTCAAACACATCAATCATAACAAATAATTAGGGTTAAAACTGTCGCAAAAGTAAGCCTTTAAACGAAATGTAAATAAGAGCATTCAAATGCATGAAGCTATTTTCATTTGCTTTGATTGAGCTTGAATCAGGGTTACCTCCCTCACGTTACTTCAATATATTTGCACAAAAAATGTTGATATGTTGAAAAAATCTTTGTTAGCAGTATTAGTGTTTTTGTTTTTTTCAATATCATTTGCACAACCTACCTCTAAACCATCCAAACCAAAATTGGTGATCGGCTTAGTGATAGACCAGATGCGATGGGATTTTTTATATCGCTTTACCAATCTTTATTCGCCCAATGGTTTTAAACGCCTATTAAATAATGGCTTTAGTTGTGAAAACACTATGATTCCCTATGTGCCTACCTATACCGCTCCGGGGCATGCAACTATTTATACAGGAAGCCTTCCGTCTATTCATGGCATTGTCGGTAATAATTGGTTTGATAAAAGAACAAATAGAAATGTGTATTGCACTGATGATTCAATGGTTTCAGCAGTTGGAAATAGTTCGGTATCAGGTAAAATGAGCCCTAAAAATTTATGGACGACAACCATAACAGATGAGCTAAGGCTGAGTAATAATTTTAAAAGTAAGGTAATAGGAATTTCATTAAAAGACAGGGGTGCAATTTTACCGGCAGGGCATACAGGAAATGCAGCTTATTGGTTTGATAATAAGGATGGAAAATGGATCAGTAGTTCATATTATATGAATCAATTACCTGAATGGGTAAATAAGTTTAATGATAAAAATTTGCCGGATTTTTATATGGCTAAGGATTGGAATACTTTATTGCCAATTGCCAATTATCAATTGAGTACAGAAGACAATAAAGAATATGAAAATGTTATCCCCGGTACAACAGGTACAACTTTCCCGCATAAGTTATCACAAATAACTACGGGAAAATATCTTGCATTTAATTATACACCTTATGGAAATACATATACATTGGAACTTGCAAAAGCTGCAATTGAATATGAAAAATTAGGGAGCAATAATGTTACAGATTTTTTGGCTGTAAGCATTTCCTCCACTGATTATATTGGTCATTTATTTGGCCCAAATTCTATTGAAATCCAAGACACATATTTGAGGCTTGATAAAGATATTGCAGCGTTTCTGCAGTATCTCGATCTTACATTAGGAAAGGAAAATTATTTGCTCTTTTTATCATCGGATCATGGAGTAGCAAATGTTCCAGCTTTCTCTAAAGAAAATAAAATTCCGGGTGGCGTATTTAATCAGGCAGCCCTTGCTAAAAATATTAATGAATTAATAGAACAAAAATTTTCTATAAAAAATGGAATCTCAAGTATTCAAAATTACCAGGTGTATCTTAATTCGAAAGAGATTGAAAATCAGTCAATGCTTATGGATAAAGCATTGCAGGAAAAGCTGCTGCTTGAAGTAAAGCAATATGTGATAACGCTATTAAGCAATGAACCATTTATTACGAATGCATTTGAAACCGAAAAAATTTCAGGGGCATCAGTTTCTGAATCATTAAAAACAATGCATATCAATGGTTATGCTCCCAAGCGAAGCGGGGATATTCACTTTATTTTAAAGCCCGGTTATTTTGATGGTTCAAATAGGGGGACAACACATGGCGCCTGGAACCCTTATGATGCTCATATTCCATTAGTGTGGTTTGGATGGAATATAAAACATGGCACAACTAATAAGGAAACTTACATGACAGATATTGCACCAACAATAGCAGCTATGCTGAAAATACAAATGCCAAACGGAAGTATAGGAAAGGTTATTGAGGAGCTTATAAAAAAGTAAAATTATTTTTTATCGAGGGCATTAATATAATTTGCTCCTGCTTCTGTAACAATAATGCACAATAAACGCTTACCGCTAATATCCTGCATTCTTGTATCTACAAGCCCCCTTTTATATAAGGCCGCTAATGATCCTTTTAAATCGTCTTCTAAACAAGAATTGCTGCTACCTTTTGATGATTTTTCATGGCAATCCCGAAGTTTTTCAATCATTCGTTTTGTAAGCGGCTTAAGGCTTGCGCTCATAATAAAAAGTGTTTGTATTAAAGATATTAACTATTCTCTTAAATTTCTAGAGAAATCTTCTTATAAGATTTATAATAAGCGTAACAGCTAAACTTAATACCAGCATAGTAGTTAATGGAAAGTATAGTTTAAAATTTTCTTTTTCTATTCTTATGTCCCCGGGCAACTTTCCTATCCAGTTTAATTTATCATTAAAAAAATAAATTATAATTCCTACAATAATTATCACTGCGCCAATGAGAATGATATATTTTCCTGTAGTACTATTCATCGAGAATTTAAGTCTTGAATCTTATTGGCTGATGATAAAACACCTTTTCATTTCTCAAACTATACATCGTTTTGATAAATTATTAAAATTAAAGTATGCCAACTTAATTTCGAAATAAAAATTTATAAAAATATAAAACCTTATAATATTGTCAAACTCGCCACGGGTAATGATTTTACACGATTTTTAGTATACCATAATTATAAAAAATATTTTTTTTAACATTTGATTTAAACGTGGTATGTTAATTGTTATGATTAATACGATCATTTCTCTCCTTATAGACCTTATAGAAGAATTTTTAGAATGCAATTTTCTTTTTGGACGATTTCTTTAAAGAGATTGTCCTTGGTTATTTCCTTATAGATGTTTTAAGTTTTAGATTAACTACTCCTATTAGCATTATGGCTATCTGTATTCTACAGAGTCCATAGTGGCAACTTTTTATTTACACATAAGTATTTTTAAAATTTTCTCAATAGTTGAGCTGGTAATTCTATGTCTTTTTATTCCTCACACAACAATCTATAGCTATGCATCCACATCTATCTACCCACTTTCTCTTTCTAAATCTCAATCGAAGATTAGGCACAGGTTTCGAT
>JBBJOK010000417.1:0-2744 GCA_037721545.1 Chitinophagaceae bacterium | reverse complement strand
TTAATGAATATCCTTCATCCATTTCTTTAACAAAGGAACTGTAAACATCAGCAGAATTCCAATTACAACCGACGCAATTCCAATTTTTTGAATTACATCTGCATAATAAGGTAAGGATAATACAGGATCATTTTTATCCAATATTTCCTGTGGAACACTCATCATGGCACCAATTTTTGCTGCTAGAAATTCACCAATTGCACTGGCAAAAAACCATATCCCCATCATCATGGATACAATTTTTACAGGTGATAATTTCGTTACCATAGAAAGTCCGATGGGGGAGATACATAATTCACCGCAAATGATGAACATATAACCAACTACAAATGGCCACAATGGGATAACACCTGTACTTTCATTTGCAAGGCATCCTAAATAAAAAACATAAAAACCAATACCGAGAAAAATAAAAGATATAGCAAATTTTAATGGAGTGCTCGGCTCTTTGCCGCGTTTTCTTAACCATGGCCACAATGGAGCAACCAATAGTGTAAGTACAATCACCCATCCCGGAGGTAAAAAATTATTTACTGATAATTCAGGGAGGTCCATACCCAGTAAAGTCATTTTAGAATTGCGCTCGGCTAATAAATTCATTGCACCTGCATTTTGTTCATATATTGCCCAGAATACAATTGAAAAAATGATCATCACCAGTGCAGCAAATAATTTAAGTTTTGCTTCTCTTTCCAATTTCATTGCAATAGAAAGAACATATATCAAAGAGATAATACCTAAGCCAAACATGATGTAATCCATCACTTCGTATTGATGAAACAAGGTTACTACCAAAGGAACAACTAATAATGTTCCACCATAGATGAGCCATTCCGGTTTTATAAAACCAAAAACCGGAGTGTTCAATCCGGTGTCGTTAGGGGGAAGGCCTCTTTCTCCCAAAGATTTTTTTCCAATTACAAAAACGATAAGCCCTATCAACATAAATATGCCGGCAAGCCCAAATCCATAATGCCAGTTTATTTCTGTACCTACATAGGCACAAAGGGCACCACCTAATGCTGCACCAATATTAATACCCATATAAAATATTGAAAAACCGCTATCCCTCCGTGGATCATTTTTAGAGTATAATGTACCTACTAGACTGGAAATATTTGGTTTAAAAAAACCATTGCCACAAATAATAAATGCCATTCCATAAAAAAAGCTCCAGTCGTTGGGTAGGGCAAGAACCAAGTGCCCTATAGTCATTAGGATACCACCAAAAATTATGGCTCTCCGAAAACCGATAAATCTATCTGCCATAAAGCCGCCAAACATGGGCATTGTATAAACCAGCGCTGCATACGAACCTAGGATTGCATAAGCTTTTGGATCATCATAATTCAACTGGCTTGTCATGTAAGCAATCAACAATGCCTTCATTCCATAAAATGAAAAGCGCTCCCACATTTCCGCAAAAAATAACAGGTAAAGTTCTTTCGGTTGTTTTGTGGAATGCAGGTCTGTCTTAATTGGTTCTGTAAGATCCATGAATTAAATTTTTTAATTATTTTACTCCCTTATCTTTCATTATCCTGTTAAGCCACTTTAGCATTGCAAACATGATGATGGTTGCAACCATCAATAATATAAAGTTCACCCAAAAGAAGTTGGCTTTGTTTTCATATCCATCCCACATAGTTGCTAATACCCCGGATAATTTATTACCGATTGATGTTGCAAGAAACCATCCTCCCATCATTAAAGCTGTAATACGTACAGGGCTCAATTTAGACACAAGTGATAATCCCATTGGACTTAATAACAGCTCGCCAATAGTTACAATGCCATACGTTGTTATGAGCCACCATGTACTTGCTTTTTCAGTTCCATTGTTAGTAGCATTAACTGCCCATACCATAATTAAAACTGAAAGCGCAGATATCAATAATCCATAGGCTATCTTAGTTGGGGTAGAAGGTTCTCTGTTTCGTTTTCTTAGATATGCAAACAATGCGACAATTAATGGTGTTAGCAATATCACCCACCCGGGGTTTATAGATTGGCTTAATGGTGTGGACCATAAAGCCGCTTTTCCTCCATCTGCTGGAAGTTTTTCAGGTTCTACGTTTTTAAAATATGGGGGATAATTATATTCCTTTATTACTTTGCCATCTTTTTTATGTAACCTGAATTGTGCATCATATAATTCAACTGAATCTTTTTTATAAACCAATGTATCAGCAAGTTTTATTCCCGTAAAAACTTTACCTACCGTTCCGGATACTTCCCTGTTTGTATAAGTATCTGCCCATATTGTGAGTGCCGTTCCGTTTTGTTTGAAAACTGCCCAAAACATTACCACTGCAGCAAAAATGGCCAGCAATGCAGCGATGGGTCGTTTTTCTGATTTTTCTGCTCTGAAATACAATGAGGCATAAAAATAAATAACAGGCACACATGCAAAAATGAATGCATCATTACTGTCTGATTGAAAAATATTTCCCGGTATCAACCACCCAATTATACCTGCTATTACGGAAGGAACTAAAATGGTTAGAAGTATCCTGGAAAAAGGCATGTCTTCTTTTGTCATTTCCTTTTTTATATCCCCTGACCTGTAATGTTTAGTTCCACTTAAAAAAATAATAACGCCAATAAACATTCCTATTCCTGCAGCAACAAATGCATACTTCCATCCCCAGATAATTATTATAGCAGCACTAAAAAAATTACATACAAATGCGCCAATATTTATCCCCATATAAAAGATATTGTATCCTTCATCTTTTCTTTTT
>JBBJOK010000416.1:0-2761 GCA_037721545.1 Chitinophagaceae bacterium | reverse complement strand
CCCATTTATCTAAAGAAAAGGCAGGTGAGTTTTATGCAATACACAAGGAAAGGCCTTTTTATGGAGAATTGGTTGATTTTATGAGCCGTGGGCCAATTTCAGCAGCGATATTGGAAAAAGAAAATGCGGTTGAAGATTTTAGAAAACTTATTGGCGCTACTAATCCTGCCAATGCAGAAGAGGGAACCATTCGTAAATTGTATGCAACATCAGTTGGCGAAAATGCTGTGCATGGAAGCGACAGCGATGAGAATGCAAAGATTGAAGGAGATTTTTTCTTTAGTAAGCTGGAACAGTTTTAAATTGCGCTTATAAATTAATCTTTAAACCATTCCAGTTAATTGGGATGGTTTTTTATTTGCAGGCGATAGTAACATCTTTTCAAAATTTGTATATTTGATATGAGACTGCTATGAAAAGATTAGTGACCATACTCATTATGCTTCTTGCACAAAACTTTTGTGTATCTCAACAAATCAGAAGACAAATTGATAGTTTAACTGCCTTAAGTAAAACAATAACTTCAGATTCTGATAAGGTAATTGTACTTGGCAAGCTGGCAGATCTTTATTATACATATCAATTAAATAACCAGGGGGATAGTGTTTTGCAGGAGCAATTGCGTATTGCTGATATGTCGGATAATAATAATCTTATTTTAATGGCTTTATTCGGGCCTGCCTTAACTAATATTAGCCCCTCCGCAACAACCAAAAGCTTTGATAAAACTATAGCATTTTTACAAAAAGGAGTTGACTATGCAAAATCTCAAAATCTTAATAATTATATAGCACTTGGTTATACACGGATGGCGAGTATTTTACTAAAGCGAAAACAAAATGATAAAGCATTATACAATGCAACGCAAGCCCTTCAAATTTTTCCAAATATAGAGTCGGATTCTATAAAAGCGGTGATATATATGGAGTTAGGAAATGCATACCTGGCCAAGAGTGAAGCAGTAATAGCAGTAAGAAATTATAATCATGCATTTGATATTGCTGTAAAATTAAAATCTGTTCCGCTTCAGTCAGCCATTTATCATTGCTTTTCAGAAATGTATTTTCTTTTCTTAAATGATAAAGATGTTGCCAAGGAATTTGTAAAAAAGAGTTTAAAGCTTAATAAAGAATATAATAATGTGGAAGGACAAATAAGAGATTATTATCTGCTTTCCCGAGTTACCGATGAGAGATCTTATTTAGAAAAGTCAATAGCATTAGCTGAGTCATTTCGAGTTTACAAATACATATTACAATCAAAACTATTAATGCTTAATTATTATGTTGTGGTAGACAAAAATTCTGATAAAGCATTGGCGTATCTTGAAAGTGAGCCTGAGGTTAAAGAAAGTTATTTAAATCCCGGGATTGGAAATTATTATCTGATAATTGGACATATTTATTTTTATTCGGATAAATTCGATTCTGCACTTATTTATTATAAGTTAGCCGAGCAAGATTTTTCAATGAACTTTGACGAAAACCGCAGCCCATGGCTTTTTAGATATATTGCAAGTATATATCAAACATTTAATGATTTACCGAATGCCACAACCTATTACTTAAAGGCCCTTTCTTTAAGCAGAAAAAATAATGATGCAAAAGCTATTGCTGGAGTTTCTGATTCACTTAGTAAAATATATGAATTACATGGGGATTATAAGAAAGCTGTTGCATATACACGTCAGGCAAAAAAATACAACGACAGCTTAGCCCGCCTATCAAAAGCCAGAGATATTGCATTATTAGATGTTGAAAGAGAGAATAGGAAACATGAGGAAGAACTAATGCAGGAGGAACAGAAAAGAAAAAATAAACGCAACATTCAATACATGGCAATTACAATAGCTATTGGCGTTGTTTTTATCATTTTGCTCATCATCGGAATGTTTCCTGTATCTAAACTCACTATAAAAATTCTGGGGTATATATTCTTTATTTCATTGTTTGAGTTTATAGTATTGCTGATAGATACATTCTTGCATAAATTAACACATGGAGAGCCATTAAAAATATGGCTCATAAAAATTGTCTTGATTGCCATGCTGGTTCCGATTCAGCACTTTCTGGAGCATAATCTCATAAAGTATCTGGAATCCCGTAGCTTATTAAAAGCAAGGACTAAATTAAACTTTAAAAAACGGTTACAGAAAATAAAAAAGCCGGCACCTGTAAAAGAAACCGACTTTGAAGAAGGTGCTGCGGTATTGTAATATAAATTAATAAATAAGAAAGAATTAAGAAAAATTAATCTTCCATTATTGCACATGGAACATCATAGGGTGGAGGGCAATAACCATCCTGTTTAAGTAAGGTATTATTATAAATACTGGCATAATCATAATACGCATATGCTCCGCTTTTCTTAATCTGCAGAATCACTATAACATCCCCTATTTTTCTAGGAGTTGAATCTTTGATATGAGCACCGATATAAATTCTTACTTTTTGTGTATTACTTATCATGCCTCGAATAGGGACATTTCCAAATGATATAGACCGGATAATGTTTGAATCATTTTTTTTCATGTTAGCATATCGTTTTACCATACTCTCGGCATCTGATTTACTTATCTGAGGAAATCCTTCTAATTGAGCATTTGAAAGTGTATCACTATCGCTTGCAGGCTTTGTTGATGTTGCGGTATCTTTACATGAGAAAAGATATGTAGCAAAAGCTAAGAGGAGAAGTATTCTTTTCATAATTATAAGTTTTGGTTTCTTAAATATACTACCTGTTTTTATAAAAACAAATATTT
>JBBJOK010000415.1:0-2773 GCA_037721545.1 Chitinophagaceae bacterium | reverse complement strand
AAAACACAGAACAATTATTTACGCTGTTTGATGCCTGGGATACTTTAAATAAAACGCAACTTGAATATCTCGACCAGTTGCAGCAACTTTTAAATATACAGGTTGAATTAGAAAGAACATTAGAGATTAAATAAAAAGAAATTGAACAACAAAATAGTCATAAGGATTTCGTTTATATTGTTTGTAATGATGGTTTTCGTTACTGCATGTAAGCACAAGGAAACGGAAAATCATACTCATGAGATTTCTGACACTGAGCAATTGTACACTTGCTCCATGCATCCTCAAATCATTAGAGATAAGCCGGGCAATTGTCCTATTTGCGGAATGAAGTTGGTAAAGAAAGAAGAGAACGGACAAAAAGTAAACAGCATTGAACTGGAAGATTTATTAAAGCCAACCAATGAATTTGTAATTACATCTGTTCCCGTTACAACTATTGAAAACAAAAATGAAGACATTGCAATTGAGGCAATAGGCAATATTCAAAATGATACAAGAGAGATAGGTTCCATTTCAGCAATTGTAGGAGGAAGGATTGAGAAATTATACGTTCGCTATCGTTATCAAATGATACATCGGGGCGAAAAAATTATGGACATCTATAGTCCTGAAATTTCTACGGCGCAACAAAATCTTTTGTTCTTGTTAAAGAACGACCCTTCAAATACATCTATAATAAATGCAGCAAAGCAACGGCTTTTATTAATGGGAATGAGCAGCAAGCAATTAAGCCAGCTTATAAGAACAGGCAAAGCATCTCTCACTATTTCTGTCTATTCAAAAATAATGGGTCATGTACACGAAGCAGGAGCGGAAAAGATGGATGCAACAGGTAATATGCAAATCCCTTCTTTAACCACTTCACCACTAACAATAAGAGAAGGCATGTATGTGCAGCAGGGGCAAAGAATTTTTTCATTAACCAACCCACATAAGGCTTGGGCAGTGCTGAATATATTTCCGGAAAATCAGCACTATGTTAAGGTAGGTAATGCAGTGAAAATAGTGCCGGAAGCAATGCCACAAAAAGCATTTAGAGCACAAATAAATTTTATTGAGCCTTTTTACAGGCAAGGCAGTAAAACACTAACAGCGAGGGTTTACTTTGATAATTACCAAATGCAAATCCCAATAGGCAGCCAGGTAAGGGCAAACATTTTTGGCAATACAACAAATGCAAATTGGTTACCTAAGGATGCTGTTCTTTCATTAGGCATAAATGATGTGGTATTTCTAAAAACATCCGGTGGGTTTATAGCGCATAAAATTCAAACAGGTATCAAGCAGGAAAATTTTGTACAGGTTAATAGCGGCTTATCGGTAAAAGACACTGTTGTTGCAAATGCACAATACCTGACAGACAGCGAGAGTTTCATAAAAACAAAACAGTAAGTATGCAGTTAAAATATTTTGTTTCCGGCTTTAGTTTTTTAATGAAGCATCCGTTGCGTCGCACTCTTGTACTTTTTGTATTTGCTTCAGCAATAATTGTAGGAGTTGCATCATGCAAACAAAAGAAAACTGTTACAACTGATACCGGCACATTTCATACCTGTTCCATGCATCCGCAAATAATGGAACCGAAACCAGGTAAGTGTCCAATCTGCAGCATGAATTTAATACCTGTCCAAAAAAATGATATGGCTGAAACTGATGAAATAAAATTAAGTGATCAGCAAATACAATTAGGAAATATACAGGTAGATACAATTGGCAAAGGAATAATAGGAAATGAAACCGTATTAAATGCAACTTTAAATTTCGACCAGCAAAAATTAATTTCAGTCAGTTCAAGGGTAATGGGTAGGGTTGACAAACTGTATTATAAAAATATTGGTGATTACATAAAAAAGGGATCGCCGTTAATAGAAGTTTACAGCGAAGAATTGAACAATGCAAAGCAGGAGTATTTGGTTGCTTTAGAGAGGCGTAATGTTTTGGATAACTCACTCATAAATTTTGACCAAGTAATACAAAGTGCAAAGACAAAATTGTTGCTTTGGGGTATGTCCGAAGGACAGGTGAATGCATTTGCAAAAAATAAACGACGGTCATTAACTACTACAGTATACAGCAAAGAAAGTGGTTATATCACTGCATTAGACGTTCAAGAAGGAGATTATGTAAGCGAAGGCGGCTCAATAATACAGTTAGCAGATTTATCTACCATTTGGGCAGAAGCCCAAATTTATACAAGCCAGTTTGCACAGTTCAATGCAAATAGTATGGTTACAGTTCAAATACCTGATATACCAGGCAGAGAAGTAAGAGGAAAAGTAGAATTTGTAAACCCCGAGATAAGTTCAGAAAAAAGGCTAAGCCTTTTACGTGTTACAATCCCAAATCAAAAGAATCAGTTAAAGCCCGGAATGGCTGCCTATGTAGTTTTAAAAGGTCGGCAGTCTAATTCTTTATCCTTACCAACAGATGCTGTATTAAGAGATGCAAACGGTGCATCTGTATGGGTAATGACAGCAAAGAATACTTTCAAAAATAAAATGGTTACTGTTGGAATGGAAAGCGGTGAAAGAATAGAAATTACTCAAGGTTTAACAGAAGGCGAAGCAGTTGTTACATCAGGAGCTTACTTATTGAATAGCGAATATATTTTTAAAAGAGGGGCTTCACCTATGGCGGGAATGAAAATGTAATTTGGACCTCATGTCATTTTTATCTCTAAATCTTCGGACATCCGTTTGGAGAAGACGATCATATAAAAAAGAAAGAGCAGAAGGGCAAATAGAAGGTTTTTACATCAATGACAAAAATT
>JBBJOK010000072.1:7277-11312 GCA_037721545.1 Chitinophagaceae bacterium | reverse complement strand
AAAAAACCCTCAGCTATTGCTAAGGGTCTAACTAATAATATAAATATGTCTATTTTACTTTACGCTCTCTTATAACTATATCATCCTTACCTTCAAAATATTTTCTATACTTATTATTAACCTGGTCGGGTTGTACTTCGCCATCAATAAATAATCTGCCCCCAATAACTTCAACAGTATAATCTTCATATTGTATAAGCCCATCATTTTTCAAACCCCCGATCATGGCTTTTATATCTGAATTCTTCATGGTATTAACCTTATCATTTCTTCCTTCAACTCTATTAGTTGGTACCGTTACGTTTCTTAACTCCCTCTGGTTACCATTCAACAGCATTAAATTTTCCATTCTTTGCTGCCTGTTATTTACAATTTTATCCTGATGAATTCCTGCTAATGAAGGGGCAATAACCAATGATACAATGCTCATCAGTTTAATAAGAATATTCATCGAAGGGCCTGATGTATCCTTAAACGGATCGCCAACTGTATCTCCTGTAACAGATGCCTTGTGCGGCTCAGATCCTTTATAATATGTTTCGCCATTTATAACGGCGCCTTTTTCAAAAGATTTTTTTGCATTATCCCAGGCACCACCTGCATTATTTTGAAACATTCCCATCAACACACCGCTAACGGTTGCACCGGCTAAAAAACCACCCAGCACTTCCGGCCCAAAAATAAATCCGATTATCAATGGCGAACCCAATGCAATCGCCCCGGGTAACATCATTTTTTTTAAAGAAGCATTCGTTGATATAGCTACACATTTATCATATTCAGGTTTTCCTGTGCCTTCCATAATACCGGGAATGGTTCTGAATTGTCTACGCACTTCTTCAACCATTGCCATAGCAGCTTCTCCGACCGCCCGTATAGCTAAAGCAGAAAAAATAAATGGTATCATTGCTCCAACAAATAATCCTGATAAAACATCTGCCCTGTAAATATCAATACCATCAATACCTGCAATACCAACAAATGCAGCAAATAAAGCCAACGCTGTTAACGCTGCTGAAGCAATGGCAAAACCTTTACCACTAGCGGCTGTTGTGTTGCCCACTGCATCCAGTATATCAGTTTTTTCACGGACATCTTTTGGCAATTCACTCATTTCTGCAATACCCCCTGCATTATCAGCGATAGGGCCAAATGCATCAATAGCCAATTGCATAGCAGTTGTTGCCATCATACCTGCGGCGGCAATACCTACACCATATAAACCTGCACATGCGTACGAGCCATAAATACCTGCAGCTAAAACCAAGATCGGGAGCATAGTACTTTCCATACCAATTGCTAACCCACCTATTATATTTGTAGCATGGCCTGTTGAAGATTGCCTTATAATACTCATTACCGGGCGTTTGCCCATTGCAGTGTAATACTCTGTAATAAAACTCATAAGTGTACCCACTGCAAGGCCAACTATTATCGCACCAAACACACCCATTTTTGTGAATTGAAAATTTCTTAATTCCATATTTTCCGGCAATAACCACATAACAAGAAAATAGGATGCTATAGCAGTAAGTATTATAGAACCCCAGTTACCCATGTTCAATGCTTTTTGAACAGCAGACGTATTAAGGGGAGAATTTTCAGAAATTTTTACAAATAAAGTTCCAACAATTGAAAATAAAATTCCCATTGCAGCAATCATCATAGGCAAAAGGATAGGGGCCATCCCACCGTAATTATCAATAGAAACTGTTTCTCTCCCTAAAACCATTGTAGCTAAAACTGTAGCAACATAACTTCCAAAAAGATCGGCTCCCATACCGGCAACGTCTCCAACATTATCACCTACATTATCGGCAATTGTTGCAGGGTTACGGGGATCATCTTCAGGAATTCCTGCTTCTACTTTTCCTACCAAATCAGCACCTACATCGGCAGCTTTTGTATAAATTCCCCCACCAACTCTTGCAAACAATGCAATACTTTCTGCACCCAGACTAAACCCTGTTAGTATTTCAATAGTGCGTTCCATTTCAACAGAATCGGCAAGAGAATCAGGTGCAAAAATTGCTTTTAAAATTATGAACAATCCACCCAATCCGAATACTGCCAATCCTGCAACACCCAGCCCCATTACACTACCACCGGTGAAAGAAACATTTAAAGCTTTTGATAAACTTGTACGGGCAGCTTGTGCAGTACGAACATTTGCTTTTGTTGCTGCTCTCATACCAATGTAACCCGCCAATGCGCTAAAAAATGCACCCACAACAAATGAAAGCGCTATGCTCCAGTGGCTATTTTCGTTTGCAAAACCCATAACGGCCAGTAGCAATGCACCTATTATAACAAAATAAGAAAGTACTTTCCATTCAGCTTTTAAAAACGCCATAGCTCCTTCGGCTATATATGTACTTATCTCCTGCATGCGGGGAGTTCCTGCATCTTGTTTACTTACCCATTGATACTTTATAAAAGTATATACAAGGCCCACAATGCCCATTGCCGGAATTACATAAATCAAATTATCCATAAGGTCTTACTTAAATTTTGGGTGGCAAAAATAGGGTAAATACAGCTAAAAAGTTGAATTGATTTGATTGCGTTAGCAAAAATGTACCGCCAAAATCAGCTCCAAATTTAAATTGGATTACTAATCAATTCCGTCATCAACCGATTTAAATGCCTCACCCAGGCAATTAATAATATCTCCGGCAATCATGGCTTGTTGTGAAAATTTTTCAGCAGCGATATCGCCTGCAAGCCCATGAAGATAAACACCCAGTAAACATGCATCCAAACAAGAATAGTTTTGCGCTAATAAGCCTGTAAGAATGCCTGTAAGTACATCACCACTGCCCCCAGTTGCCATACCTGCATTACCTGTTGTATTCAACCAAATTTTTTTTTCAGGAGTTGTAATTGATGTATGATGCCCCTTTAAAACAACGTAGATTTTATATTTATGCGATATTTCCATCGCAAGTTCACTACACTTTGCATCGGTATCAGTTTTACCAAATAATCTTTCAAATTCTATCTTGTGTGGAGTTAAGATAGATCCTTCAGGAAGCATTTTCAATAGATCTTTATTTTCGGCAATAATATTCAAAGCATCTGCATCAATAACAATTGGATTTCGAAAAGATGAAAAAACATTTTGCAGCAAATCTTTATGCGATTCATATAACCCAAGCCCGGGGCCTATACCAAGGGAATCAAATTTATGTATATCAATTGCGCTATTAATAAACTTATCACCAGCAATATTTGTCATTGCTTCAGGAGCAGAAATCTGCATAATATCATATCCGATACCCGGAGTGTACACTGTTACTTTTCCTGTACCTGAACGCAGGCAAGCCTTTACTGCCAGTACTGCTGCTCCCATCATGCCTATACTACCACCAAATAAACATGCATGGCCATAATCACCTTTATGGGTAAATGGATCTCTGGGTTTTACAATGTTTTTAATAACAGAACCATCAATATTTCCAGTGGGAATATCAGAAAGCATAATTTAAATTATTTTCAATCTGCAGCAGTCTATTCGAATAGTTCCAATTTGTTTTTAGGTCTTCTTTTATCCAACCAAACGAATTTTTTTAAAAATTTTTTATCAGTCGGTATCTGACGTATAGGATAAAGTTTACCATGCACGTCGTTAATAAATTTCACTTTATCTAATTGTTGATTTTTAAAAAACATATCAATAACTGAACCATCGGCATTGTTCATTCCCGTAAAAGCACTGTCTTTATCCTGCACATAATAAATGCTTTCCGCAGGTGAGCCTTTTACTCTCATGTAATCAATAACACCATCATTAAAATATCCATTAATTGTTTTGCCCGAAATTTGGTTATAGAATTCTGTATTTATTTTATTTACCATTAGTCCGTTTTCGAAGACATAAACCCGTTCCATCTTTTTATTTTTAGTGTATAAAAAAATGGTATCCCCGGTAACCTGGTTTTTACCACTCCATATAACAGGGTCATAAAAAAGTCTGAACACAGAATCGGCACCCGAATAGAACAAGCTATCGCACACAGCCTGCAAAGAATCATT
>JBBJOK010000072.1:4857-7177 GCA_037721545.1 Chitinophagaceae bacterium | reverse complement strand
GTTATCAGAGATATCGAATCATTTACTACAGAATCACTTTTAGGAATTATATTATCGCTATTCACTTTTTTTGTAAATCCAGAAAATAACGTATCACCCGTAATATAAGTTGTGTCTTTATCTTGCCATATTATCAACACGGGTTTTACAGTAGCAAGAAAAGAATTATTGTTTTTGTTTAGATATATTTGATTGCCGGTAACGATAAGCCTATTTGCTGAGTCCCTGATAATTGCGTTACCCTCCAATTGAGCCTGGCCGGATTTATCATCAATAGCAATATTGTTTGCCTGATAAATTCGTCCGCTGCTGTCTTTAACTAATGTCTTGTTCCCGAAAAAAGCTTTTCCTGCTTTTAGATCATAAGATCCTTGTGTTGTAAAAATATTTCCATCTTTATTCTTTATATAAGTTGGGCCGATAAATATGAGGTTTTGTGTTTGCGTATTATATAAAAGAGAATCTGCTTTTATATTAGTTTTTGGATCAACAACAGTTACATTATTTATAAAATAAACATCTTTTGTATCCTCGTAATATACACCCTGTTTACTGGTAAGTACAGTTTTTTCATTTACTACCCGGCCTCCATTATTGTACTTTGCAATGGAGGTAGCTAAATTATACTCAAGTTCCTGGGTAGTGAGTGTTGACCTTTTATCAGTAAGTTTTACATTTCTTTTTAAATAAGCAATTCTTTCATTACCCAAATATTTTATATACTCAGATGATGTAAAAACACTATCACCCTGGTTTATACGAACATTCCCAAAGGCCTCCATCGTATTATACCTCCTGTTAATAATTGCCCTATCACAGGTAAATAATGTTGTTCCTTCCCGAAGAACAACATTGCCGGATATGGTTTCTACTTGCGTAAGAGAATCAATTGATGTTGAACTAAGGTTATCACCATCAATTATCTCAATGATCCTTACTCCTGAAGGAATTGATGGGCTAATCTGCGCAAAAGAAAATTGAGAAATAAATATTAAAAAGAAAAAAAAATGGAAAGCCTTCCTCATCTTGTTTTTGGAAGATTTGAAGTATCTGTTTTGATTATCAATGTATCATCAATAAGAGGTGCTGTAATATAATTTCCTTTATCCTTTTTGCCAAATACAGATATGGTTAAATATCTTTTAGGATGCACACGAATATCATCTAACAGGATATTTAATTTATTGCTGGTTCCGGCAAGATTATCATAAAGCTTGGTATCATTTAGCAATAAACCTACAGAACCACTGGAGCTGTTTATTTTCGCAATGCCTGCTTTTAATTGATTGGCCGCACTATCCAGTGTAGTCATTGTTCTCTGAAAATTTATATTTGCAAAATTACTGCTGGCCTTTTCTGCATTGCCCATAATACTATTCAACTTGCCATTATTGGCTATAAGATTACTGGTGAATGCGTTTACATTTTCCATAGATTTTGATAATGCTCCCGTCTGTGGATTCAAAAGCGTTTGTAAAGAAGCAGCTGAAATAGTGAAAGAAGCTGTTACGGTATTTAAATTTTCAATAACTCCTTTAATATTATTTTTTGTAGTGGGGTCAAACACGTTAGTTACTATTTTTAAAACAGAATCTAGTGATTTAACTGCCGTTCTCACCTCATACAAAACGGGGTTTATCATTTTCAGAGCTTCGTCAAAAGCACCACCACTAAGCGTAGTTAAAAGAGTATCACCTGGTTGTATATAAGTAGTCGAATTGCCCAGTTTTACTTCCAGAGAAACACTTCCCAACAGAGTAGGGTTTATGATTGCCAGTGAATTATTAGGTATAAGAACATCTTCAGTAAGTACTACTGTTACTATAATTCGCTTTAACATCTTACCGCCATCCAACTTGGCAATATTACCGATTTGAAGGCCATTAATAACCACAGGGTTGGATTTACCTAAGCCCTGAATGTCTTCAAAAACTGCGTAAACGTATTTTTCTTTTTTAAAAAAACTTTTACCTTTTAAAAAATTGAATCCGAATACAAGCGCTACAATTCCAACCACTGCAAGGATACCGATTTTTGTTTCGTTATTTATTTTCATAACATTTTTTGGTCGACGTCCTGAGGAGACTTAATCAACGCTAATTTTTCTATAGACAAAAATAATGAAAGTTTCTTAAGTATTAAATACGGTTAAAATTATAACATGGATGGGTAATGCAGTATTAAAAGCCGACTATTGGTTTGAGGTAGTTTCGCCAGCTTGATTTAAAGGTTTAGGATTTTCCACCTGATCCTTATATTTTATTATGGCTTTAGTTATAGCCTCTGCAATTTCCTGTTGCCCTTTTTCACTATTTAAATA
>JBBJOK010000072.1:0-4757 GCA_037721545.1 Chitinophagaceae bacterium | reverse complement strand
ATTAATGTACTTGTTCCCTTTCGTGTGGTAGGTATTTTATAATACTGTTTAATGGGAACTTCACGTTGATGGGGTGTTACAATTTTCTTTTTCTTCTTACCTTTACCCACGAATTTGGTTGTAGTATAGGTTTCTGTTTTATAACCAATAATTCTAGATCCTGTTTTAAGGTTTAATGCATCAGCATGTATGCAAATAAATAAATCCCCCCGATTCTCATTTGCAATTCGAGCCTTATCTTTATTAGGCTGGGTGATATCTGTAGTTCGGGTAGGTACAATTTTAGTATCAGGCAACTGTTTCCTAAGTTCTCCAACCAATTTGTTGGAAATAGCAAGGGTGATATTTTTTTCAAGAGTGCCCATACTCCCTTCATTTGTTGCGTGAGCACCGGTGGCTATTCCACCATGGCCGGCATCAACAATAATCGTCCGGATTTTTTTCGGGGCCTGAGCCAAAGAATTTAAACAAAAGATTGACAACACCAAAGCAGCAAATAAAGCAATAGAACACTCTTTTATTTTCAACATGGGATATTAATATTTAAAACTATTACCTGGCACATTCAATCTTCACAAATGATTAAAGCTATTATAACTATTTTTGTTCCCTTTCTGCAATGAATAACGCAATCAAAGTTAGCTCAAAATATAAATTAGCCTCAGCTGTTGCGTTAGTATTTACGATATTGACTGTTCAAAGTAACAATAATATTGCCCACACATATGCATTTCACAATAATTTAACTGCTCTTCAGGATACCGTTAAGCCCACAAAAAAAAATCTACCATCTGCAATTTTATCCAAAGCAAACGCTGATACCATTCCCATCAAAAATAAAATTATCAGTAACGATACTATTGTTATTGTAGAAACAAAAGATACACTCGATCTTAAAATTTCTAAAGATTCTTTAGATGCTGTTGTGGAATATAATGCTGAGGATTCAATGATATTGGATGTGCCAACAAATAAAATAACCATGTATGGTACTAAAACCTCAACACAATACAAGGATAATAATTTAAGTGCACCTATTATTGAATTTGACCAGGCAACAGGAAATATCATTGCATCCATAAAAAGAGATAGTACAGGTAAAGTAATTGCGTTGCCCACGTTTAACCAGGCAGACTTTAAATCACAAAGTGATTCAATAAGATTCAATTTTAAAACCGGAAAAGGAATTACAAAAAGTACCTATACTCAGCAAGGTGAAATGTATGTGTATGGTGAAACGATCAAAAAAATTAATAACGAAGTTTTTTTTGCACAGCGTGCAAGAATTACCACCTGTGATCTTGATACGCCGCATTTTGCTTTTATCAGTAATAAGATAAAATTTATCAGCCAAAAACTTGCAATCACTGGCCCTGTGCATCCGGAATTTGAAGGAGTACCAATACCCGTTTATTTACCATTTGGAATTTACCCTTTAAGCCAGGGCAGGCGCTCAGGTGTTTTGGCACCTCAATTTACTTCAAATGAACAACTCGGTTTGGGGCTTGAAGGTTTAGGTTATTATAAAGTATTAAGTGATTATTGGGATGTTGTAGTTAGAGGTAATCTGTATTCGTATGGAGGATGGACGCTGAATGTGAATCCTAAATACACGAAAAAATATCGTTATAATGGTAATCTTTCATTAAATGTTCAAAGCTTTAAACAAAATTTTAAAGGAGATCCGGATTATTCAAAAAACAAGAGTTACAATGTACAATGGAGTCATGCGAATGATAACAAAGCAAGGCCAGGTGTAAATTTTAGTGCTAATGTAAATGCGGGTAGCAGCAGTTTTAACTCATTCGTGCCTAATAACCCCTATAAAAATTTCAGCAACCAGCTAAATTCCTCCATCGTGTATTCTAAAACAGGCACTTTGGAAGGTCTTGGTGAAGGATGGAGAGACAAGCCTTACAATTTTACCCTTTCTGCTAATCACAATCAAAATACCAATTTAAAACTCATCAATCTTAATTTGCCTGATGTTGCTTTTAACCTAAGCACGTTATATCCATTTAGAGCTAAGGAAGCGGTAGGTACACCTAAATGGTATGAAAACCTCGGGATAGGATATAATGGAAATGCAAAAAGCCTGTTTTCTTTTTACGATACAACAGAAAACATATTACAGCATATATTAGACACGTTTCAATGGGGTGCACATCACTCAATACCAATATCACTGTCATTGCCTCCCGTTGGCGCTTTTCAATTTGCCCCATCAATCAGTTATGATGAAACCTGGTATCAAAGAAAGTTTATAAGAAGCTGGAACCCGGCTTTGAGAAAGGTAGATACAACAATTTCAAAAGGATTTTATACCGCAAGGCAAATGAGTTTTGGAATGGGTGTTACAACCAGGATATTTGGCTTGCTCACTTCTAAAAATAAAGATGCTAAAATACAGGCAATAAGGCATGAGATGACACCCTCCCTTAGTTTTAATTACAATCCTGATTTTAATAAAAACAATTTTTACTTCACGCAGATTGACACTTTAAATAACATAGCGCAATTTTCTGTTTTTGAAGGAAATGTTTTTGGGCCTTACGGATCCGGAAGATTTGGTGGGTTAGGTTTTGGGATTGATAATAACGTGCAAATGAAAGTGCGTAATAAAAAAGATACGGGTGAAAATGCAATAAAGAAAGTGACTTTGATTGACGGCCTTAGCATAAATGGAAATTATAACCTTGTTGCAGATTCTTTTAATCTTGGAAATTTTAGTATAAATGCCCGCAGTTCGCTATTCAACAATAAACTAAGTATTACTGCGGGTGCACAAATAGACCCCTATGATGCTGATGCAAGTGGAAGAAGATTAAAAAGCTTACTCTGGAAAAGAAAACCTTTATCATTTGGGAGATTGGTAAATGGAAATGTTTCTTTATCAAGCCAATTTAGCGGTGGTGATAAAACTAAAAAAACAACCACTCAACCAGAACAAAGAACGAATGATTATGAAAGAGGGTATAATAATGATGAATACCAAAATGAGCTGGCATATATAAGAAATAATCCGGGAGAGTTTGCCGACTTTAATATTCCATGGTCCATTAATTTTTCTTATGCACTTAGGTTCGACAGGGTTTTTAAATCGGATTATAGTGGTTTTAAAACAGATTTTAACCAGGATGTTACTTTCGGTGGAACATTAAATCTATCTCCTAAATGGCAAATGGGTATAAATGGTTTTTATAATATAACCCAACTTAAATTAAATACCATCTCAGTTTCCATATCAAGAGAAATGCATTGCTGGCAAATGTCAATCAATATATCCCCAGTGGGAATATACCGGTTTTACAGTATCAACATAAGTCCAAAATCCGGACTTTTAAAAGATCTGCGCATAAACCGTACAAGGTCTTCTTACAGTGGCTTTTGATATCTCATCAACAATATTCATGTAATCATAATTACCATAACTGCTTAATGATAACAAAAGAAGCAATCGCTTTATCACAAATCCTTTGGGATTATCTTCATATAAATCATACACTCCAAAATTCTGATTGCATTTTTGTATTAGGCAGTCACGATACTAGAGTGGCTGAGAGAGCAGCAGATTTATTTCTGGAAGGCTGGGCACCATTGTTAATTTTTTCAGGAGGCTTAGGCAGGTTAACTGACGGTGTTTGGTTAGAAACTGAAGCAGATAAATTTGCGGCCATTGCAAAAAAAAAAGGTGTGCCTTCAAGTGCCATATTAATTGAAAATAAATCAACTAATACCGGTGATAATATTTTGTTTACGCAAGCTTTACTTAAAGAAATAAATCTTAACCCTGAAAGTTTTATTGTTGTTCAAAAGCCTTATGCTTTAAGAAGAAGCTATGCTACATTTAAAAAACACTGGCCCCACAAAAAAATATTAGTTACGTCACAACAAATAAAGCTGGAGCAATACCCCAATAAAGATATTTCTCTTGAACAAGTTATAAATATTATGGTAGGCGATCTACAAAGGATAAAATTATATCCTGAAAAAGGTTTTCAGATTTACCAGGAAATTCCCGCTGAAATATGGATAGCTTATGAACAACTTTGTAATATGGGTTTTGACAAACAATTGATTAACTAATATACATTTTCTGATAACAATATGCCATTGCCAGCAACAATTTTTTATTACTGATGGGACAAATAATAATTACTCATCAGCTGATGCATTTCAGTTTTTACGGTTTCAAAGTCATCTGTTTTTAAAACTTGTATTGAAGGCAAAAAATGTATTTCCATTGTGGATGGCCAAAAGAAAAAAGCTTTGTCAATAGGCAATACTTTTTTTGTATTAAACATTATTGCCGGCAAAATGGATGTTCCCGTTTCTACAGCTAATTTAAAAGCGCCATTATGAAATTCTTTTAATGGTTCATCAGTTTTGTTGCGGGTTCCTTCAGGATATATACACATATGCATACCCAATAATAAAACATCTTTCATTTTTTTAAAACTATCCCGCCTGCTGTCTTTATTTTTTCTATCAACAAGAATAGAACCTCTTTTATATATCAGGCCAAATACAGGAATTCGTGACAATTCTATTTTTGCAATTGTTTTATTTGCCCCGGGAATAAAAGGAGTGGCTACTGGAACATCCATGAAAGAGTTGTGATTGCAGATAACTACATAGTTTACCCCCTTTTTAAAATTCTCTTTGCCTTTGATTTTTAGTCTGCATCCTGAAAAAAGAAAAAATATACTTATCCATGCTTTTGAAATATTCCTGAATATTTCAGTTCGCTGAGGTTC
>JBBJOK010000414.1:0-2777 GCA_037721545.1 Chitinophagaceae bacterium | reverse complement strand
GCATTGTTTAACCTTCTTCCATAATAATCAAATGTATCCCTGGTTGCAGGATCATGGTAGTAATAATCAGGCTGCTGATTAGTTGATGCATCTACATAATAATGATAAACAGTATCCATACGCAACTTAACCGGCTTTTTAGTTTTTACACTGTAAAAAGTTCTGCGTTCAAAATTTTCAATAGGACGAACGGTTGTTGTGGTAGTTGTTGTGGTGCTGATAACAGTATCACCAGCGTTAGTAGTTACAGCGCTGTCTGCACTAGTAGTGCTGTCTGTAGTGCTATTATCATTGCAGGCTGCAAAGCCCATCATAATAGCTGCACCGATTAAAAGAAATTGCTTTTTCATAATTTAATTTTTTAAAGTTTGATTACGGTATTCAATAATTATACCATTAAAGGTGTTATCAAAGGTTAATACATATCAGGTGTAGAAGGTAACCCATCACGTTAAATTGCTTCCTTATCTTAGAAAAAATAATTACGAGATAAGCCCTATTTGTTTTGAATGAATAATAGCCTCAGAACTATGGGTAAAATAGCAACAGTGAACACCTTTAGCTTCAATTTTTTCTACCACGCCTGATACTCTTTCATGATTGGCCAGTAAAACATGCCTTAAATATACAGCATGAATGTTTTGAGGAAAATGTTCCACCACTGCCGTATAAATATTAGGATCCTCCTGAGAATCATCTCCCAATAAAATAAATTTTTGTGTAGGATAGGCTTCCATTATCCTGCTAATACGCATAAACTTGGTTTTATGATTGTTTTGTCCGGTCTTGAAAACACCCTTAAAGGTTTTTAATTGGTTGAGTAAGTAAACTCCATTTGGCAGTTTATTGTTTCTTGAGAATTCAAAAATATAATCATAAAGATTCCATTCGCTACTGGATACGAAAAAGAACAAATTAAAAGTATCCCTGGAGGCTCCGGTACTTGCCAACAACTGGTAATGATTTACAACACCTTCAAAAGGCTTTCTGCTCCTGGCATTTTTTGTAAATAATACATACAGCCTTTTTCGCATGTTAGAAGAATGAGAAATAAGAAATGTATCATCAATATCAGAAATAAAAGCAAATTCATATTTGTAAGGAACAAAAAATTCACTCACGGCCTCTGTAGGTTCTGCAGTAGAAACCTGGTCGGCAAATTTTACTTTTACAGCATGCCAACCTGGAGATATTGGGGTTGCAGGGCACAATTCAAATTTAAAAAATCCATCGGCTTCAGATCTTGAATGGTACATAACACCATCCCATTCTACCTGCAGTTTTACTCCAGTATAGGGTTTCACCATAAACAAGCGCAACAGTCCATACGAATTATTAAAAAAATTTCGTCGGTAATTCTTTCTGGGTAATGGGCTTAACTTTAATACATGACCAAATATTATTACTTTTTTTTCATTTCCATAACCTTTATATAATTTTATTACGGGATCATTTGTTAGGTGAAACCAAAATAGTACCTTATCCTTCAACCGTTCTACCAGCGAGAATCTTTTTGCTTTCTGGGCTAATATTTGCATTGTGGTTGAAGCTTAAAATTTAGTTATGAATTCGGTTTCCAATTTAAAGTTATTATTTGTTATCAATCCTATATCCGGTACAAAAAGAAAAATAAAATGGGAGCCTGCTATCCGTAACCACTTTGCAAATCTTCCCCATAACATAGAAATTTTTTTGTTGGATGGCAAAGATGATGCTACTTCTTTAAAATATTGGATTGAAAAACTTCAGCCTGATAAAGTAATTGCAGTAGGTGGTGATGGAACTGTTTCATTAGTTGCGGAACAAATACTCAACACAAATATAGCGATGGGAATTTTACCGGCAGGTTCGGCTAACGGAATGGCAAAAGAATTAGATATACCTGTGGAGGTTGATGCGGCGCTGGATATTATTGTAAATGGAGAAATAAAGTCATGCGATGCTATTAGGATTAATGATAAAGAAGTCAGTCTGCATTTAAGTGACTTAGGAGTAAATGCACAGTTGGTAAAATATTTTGAAGAGGGCAATCTTCGTGGAAAAGTTGGGTATGCTTTAAAAGTTTTTAAGGTGCTATGGCGCAAACGTACGATGGATGTTACCATAAAAACTGATAAAGAAGAAATAAAACGCAGAGCATTTATGGTTGTAATAGCCAATGCCAGCAAATACGGGACGGGTGCCTTAATAAACCCTGAAGGGATACTGCATGATGGACTTTTTGAAATTGTGATAGTACGCCGGATCCATTTAATTTCAGTACTTAAAATGTTTTTAAAGTTTAGAAGATATAATCCAAAAAAAGTTGAAATATTTCAGGCAGAATCTGCAATTATTTCAACCATTAAACCTGCTCATTTTCAAGTGGACGGAGAATACCTGGGGAAGAAAAATAATATAAAAGCTGAAATATTGAAATCTCAACTTAATCTAATCCTTCCCCATAAAGTGTAACCTTTTATTAAATTATTAAACAAATATTCATTTCGGCTCGATGATTTAATATCTTATAAAAAATAAATGATGTACGTAAAAAGATTTTTAATCCTTATCATTTTCATTTCATTTTTTACTTTTCCACTATATGCGCAAACCCTTCAATACCCACACCCGGTAAAATATATAACGATTAATATTGAAGGAGTAGATGCGAAAATGGGTTTTATGGATGTGATTCCTGAGATCCCTAATGGCGAATCTGTCATCTTATTTCATGGAAAAAATTTTACAGGATTCTATTGGAAAAACGTTAGTAAGTTTTTGTCTAATGCTGGTTA
>JBBJOK010000413.1:0-2779 GCA_037721545.1 Chitinophagaceae bacterium | reverse complement strand
AAGCAGCATGGTAAAACGTAAAAAAATGCATCATGAAAAATAGATCGTCTATAATTGTTCTTAGCTTATTGCTATTGTCTGCGGCTTCCTGCGGGCAAAATCAAAATCAAAAAAAACAAACCGAAATGGAAAAGCATTTATATACCAATGAGCTCATTCATGAAAGCAGCCCTTACTTATTGCAGCATGCACACAACCCTGTAAACTGGTATCCCTGGGGAGATAAAGCATTGAAGAAAGCGAAGAGTGAAAACAAAATGATTATCATCAGCATTGGCTATGCAGCCTGCCATTGGTGCCATGTAATGGAAAAAGAAAGCTTTGAAGATACGGGTGTTGCACGCTTAATGAATGAACTTTTTATTTGTATAAAAGTTGATCGGGAAGAACGCCCTGATGTTGACCAGGTTTATATGAATGCAGCACAATTAATTACCGGAAGAGGGGGATGGCCATTAAATGCGTTGGCAATGCCTGATGGAAAACCTTTTTATGCAGGCACTTATTTCCCCAAAAAAGACTGGATAAAAATGCTGGAATATTATATTGACCTGTATAAAAAAAAACCGGCGACTCTCAGCGGGCAGGCCGCAAAGGTTACACAAGGTATTCATGCTATTGAAAATGTTCCATTCAATAAAGCAACAGCCACATTTACGATTAAGGATCTGGATGCCAATTTTAAAAACATGCAACCAAATTTAGATTATGAAAAAGGAGGCAAAAAAAGGGCGCCTAAATTTCCGATGCCGGCTGTTTGGGAATACTTGCTTTATTATAATTACCTCACTAAAAATCAAGATGCATTGCGTGCTGTAACAACCACTTTGGATAATATGGCAATGGGCGGCATCTATGATCATGCAGGGGGTGGTTTTGCAAGATACTCAACTGATGCTAACTGGCATGTGCCCCACTTTGAAAAAATGTTGTATGATAATGCCCAATTGGTAAGCTTATATGCGCATGCTTTTCAGAAAACAAAAAATCCTTTGTACAAAAAAATAGTGTATGAAACGCTTAATTTTATTGAAAGGGAAATGACTTCTTCCGAAGGCGGATTTTATTCATCGCTTGATGCGGACAGCGAAGGTGAAGAAGGAAAATTTTACGTGTGGACGAAAGATGAGATTGAAAGAATTTTGGGCGACGAGGCTGCTCTTTTTATAAGTTATTATAATATTTCAGCAGCCGGAAATTGGGAGCATCATAAAAATATTTTATTCAGAAGTATTTCTGATGAAGCTATAGCAGCAAAATTTAATATCACTCAACAACAGCTCAAAGAAAAAATTGAAGCAGATAAATCAACACTTCTAACTGTTCGCAACAAACGGGTGCATCCTAATTTGGATGATAAAATATTAACTGCATGGAATGCGCTTATGCTAACAGGATATACAGATGCTTACAGAGCATTTGGAGAAAAAAAGTTTTTGGATGCAGCCATTAAAAATGCAAATTTTTTATGGAGTAAAGCCATTAGCAGTAGTAACGAAATAAAGCGCAATTATAAAAATGGCAAATCTTCTATTGAAGGTTTTTTGGATGATTATGCCTTTACTATTTCTGCTTTTATAAATTTGTACCAGGCAACTTTTGATGAGAAATGGTTGTATAAAGCCAATGATATTGCGGCTTACACACAAACGCATTTTTTTGATAGTGCATCCGGAATGTTTTATTATACGCATAATCAGCATTCCAATCTTATTGCACGAAAAATGGAAATAGCAGATAATGTAATTCCTTCTTCCAATTCCGAAATGGCAAAAAATCTATTTTATTTAGGGCATTTTTTTAGTGATGATGCTAAAATTAAAACGGCAACGCAAATGTTGCTGAATGTTAAAAAAGATCTGCAGCAACAAATTTATTTTTATCCGAACTGGGGCATGTTGGAAGCCGCTGTTGTAAGCGGTTTGTATGAAGTGGCTATAGTTGGAAAGGATGTTGAAAGTAAGCGTGAGATGATAGATGAATACTATCTGCCCAATGTTCTTCTTACAGGAACTAAAGAAAAATCAAGTTTGGAATTGCTGGAAAATAAATTTGTGGAAGGGCAAACTACCATTTACGTATGTCAGGATAAAGAATGCAAACGCCCGGTAACAGAAGTAAAGGATGCCGTGCAGCAAATAAGAACATTAAAATAAATTTGTTTGAAGATGAAAAAGGGGCTTTACAGTTTATATTTTCTTATAAGTTTGCGATGCAGCTTTAATAGCCGTTCTTGCGGATAATGCAAATAATACAAAAACCAGATGCGGAAAAATATTGCCTGCAGCCGGTAAATGCCGTTATCTAAATATTTTCTTGCAGATGTAGTTACATAATCATTCATCACTTTAAACCTTCCATATTTTTTTATGCGATGAATGATCTCCTGGTCTTCCATCATTAGCAAGTCTTCTCTAAATCCTCCTGATTTTTGAAAAACTTCTTTTGTTACAAATAAACTCTGATCACCAAAGCGAACAGCATTTACATTAAATCGGGTGAACCAGGCATTGGCTTTTAAAAACCAGTGCTCGTAATCAAAGGCAAGCCGAAAGCATCCGCTTTTTGCTCCGTTTTTGTAAGCTCTTAGAATTTGTGTTGTAAAATTATTTGGCGGGATACTATCGGCATGAAGAAAGTAGAGCATATTATGTTTTGCAACTGAAGCACCTTTATTCATTTGCGCTGCCCTGCCTTTGCGTTCACTTCTTACAACAGTTGCCCCGCATTGTTGGGCAACATTAATCGTATCATCCGTGCTGCCGCCATCTGCAACAAT
>JBBJOK010000412.1:0-2780 GCA_037721545.1 Chitinophagaceae bacterium | reverse complement strand
ATGAAGAAAAAATTAATCCTCCGCTGTGGTGCCTGCCCCAAAATATTCCCTGTTCATTCTGGCTATATTGGATACTGAAATTCCTTTTGGACATACAGCCTCACATTCATAAATATTAGTGCAGTTGCCAAAACCTTCTTTATCCATTTGAGCCACCATATTTAATACCCGTGTTTTTCTTTCAGGATTACCTTGTGGCAAGAGTGCAAGCTGGGAAACTTTAGCGCTAACAAACAACATGGCAGCACCGTTAGGACAAGCCGCTACGCATGCACCACAACCGATACAGGACGCAGCAAAAAATGATTCATCTGCTTTTTGCTTTTCTACCGGCATGGCATTAGCATCTACAGCATTACCCGTATTTACAGAAACATAACCGCCAGCTTGTATTATTCTATCAAATGCTTTTCTATCAACAATCAAATCTTTAACTACCGGAAAAGCCACAGAACGCCATGGTTCAACTACAATGGTATCACCATCTTTAAATGCACGCATGTGTAACTGGCATACAGTATTTTTTTCCCATGGGCCATGTGCATTTCCATTAACATACATGCTACATGAACCACAAATTCCTTCACGGCAATCATGATCAAATGCAATAGGATCTTTACCCTCGTGTATTAATTTTTCATTTAATACGTCAAACATTTCTAAAAAAGACATCTCTGAAGAAATATCAGCAACTTTAAAAGTCTCAAAATTTCCTTTCGTTGAAGAATTTCTTTGTCGCCACACTTTTAATTCAAGATTCATATTGTAGTGTTCCATGCAGTATCTTCTTTTAAATTGTCTGTTTATTTATAACTTCTCTGACTTGGTTTAACCACATCGAAATGCAGTCTCTCTTTGTGTAATTCCTCTTCTCCATTAGCGTTAAATTCCCAGGCAGCAACATAACTATAACTTGAGTCATCCCGTTTTGCTTCGCCTTCTTCGGTTTGCATCTCTTCTCTAAAATGGCCTCCACAGCTTTCTTTTCGGTTTAATGCATCCATGCACATCAATTCTCCTAATTCAATAAAATCTGCTACACGGCCAGCTTTGTCCAGTTCAAGATTCATTTCATTTATTTCACCTGGTATTCTAACATTACTCCAGAATTCGCTCTTTAATTGTTTTATTTCTTCAATAGCTGAACGTAAACCTTCTTCATTACGGGCCATTCCACATTTGTCCCACATAATTTTTCCTAAGCGTTTATGAAAACTTTCTACAGATTCGGTTCCCTTAATATTCATTAATTTTTCAATTCTTTCTCTTACTTCATTCTCTGTTTGCTCAAAAGCCGGATGCGTTAACGGAATCGAAGGAGTTTTGATATCTTCAGAAAGATAATTTCCTAAGGTGTAAGGAATAACAAAGTACCCATCTGCTAAACCCTGCATTAGTGCTGACGCCCCCAGCCTGTTGGCACCATGATCGCTAAAGTTGGCTTCACCTAAAGCATATAATCCGGGAACCGTTGTCATTAGTTCATAATCAACCCATAAACCACCCATAACATAGTGTACCGCAGGGTAAATTCTCATGGGAATTACATAAGGATTTTCTCCTGTAATCTTTTGATACATGTCGAAAAGATTCCCATATTTTTCTGCAATAACTTCCTTTCCTAGATTAAAAATAGTTTCATCATCCGCCGTTGCTAAACCCTTTTTGCCAAGTTCAATTAAACCATACCGCTTAATGGCATCGGTAAAATCCAAGTAAACAGCAAGTTTTGTAGTTCCTACGCCATAGCCTTCATCACATCTTTCCTTTGCAGCCCTGGATGCAACATCCCTTGGTACCAAATTTCCGAAAGCAGGGTATCTTCTCTCTAAATAATAATCTCTTTCATCTTCAGGAATATCAGTTGCTTTTCTATTATCACCTTTCTGCTTTGGCACCCAAATTCTTCCATCATTGCGTAAGCTCTCACTCATTAAGGTAAGTTTACTTTGATAATCACCACTAACCGGTATGCAAGTTGGATGTATTTGAGTAAAACATGGATTACCAAAATATGCCCCTTTCTTATGAGCCTTCCATGCAGCTGTAACATTACTGCCCATAGCATTGGTACTTAAATAAAATACATTTCCATAACCACCGGAACATAATAATACTGCATGCCCAAAATGTCTTTCTAATTTTCCATTTTCTAAATCTCTTGCAATGATTCCTCTTGCTTTACCTTCTATTTTTACAACATCGAGCATTTCATGCCGGCTATACATTTTTACATTACCTAAAGCAACCTGCCTTTCAAGGGCACTATATGCGCCTAATAATAATTGTTGCCCTGTTTGGCCTGCAGCATAAAATGTACGCTGTACCTGGGTGCCACCAAATGACCGATTGCTAAGTAAGCCGCCATATTCCCTGGCGAAGGGCACACCTTGAGCCACACATTGATCTATTATTGCTGCACTCACTTCTGCAAGGCGGTAAACATTTGCTTCTCTTGCCCGGTAATCTCCACCTTTTACTGTATCGTAAAATAATCTGAAAACGGAATCACCATCATTCTGATAATTCTTTGCTGCGTTAATTCCACCTTGAGCAGCAATACTATGTGCCCGGCGAGGACTATCCTGAAAGCAAAACGCTTTTACTTTATATCCTAATTCCCCTAAAGCAGCTGCAGCCGACGCTCCTGCAAGACCCGTACCTACCACAATTATTTCTAATTTACGTTTGTTAGCGGGGTTAACAAGTTGAACATGGCTTTTGTAATCTCTCCATTTAACTTCCAGATCACCTTCAGGAATTTTAGCATCTAAACTCAT
>JBBJOK010000411.1:0-2791 GCA_037721545.1 Chitinophagaceae bacterium | reverse complement strand
GCTGCGGATTTGCAAATGCCATGCTTTTTAATCGGTGGTTTTGTAAGAGATAAAATTATTGGAAGACAAACAAAAGATATGGATATTGTTTGCGTAGGAGATGGTATTGCGCTGGCAGAAAAAGTTGCACAACAATTTAAACCTGCTCCGCAAATATCTGTTTTTAAAAATTTCGGCACTGCCCAGATAAAATTAAATGACTCAAGAATAAAAGATGCTTCGGAAGTCTCTCCGCCAACTGGGGGAGGAGATCCGATAGCTATCGGATTAGAGGGGGCTTTTGAAATTGAATTTGTTGGCGCAAGAAAGGAAAGTTATAACATGGAAAGCCGAAAGCCCGATGTTGAGCAAGGAACCCTTGAAGATGATCAGGATCGGCGTGATTTTACCATCAATGCTTTAGCAATAAGTTTGAATAAGAATGACTTCGGACAGTTGATCGATCCTTTTGAAGGTTTATCTGACCTTGAAAAAAAAATTATTAAGACGCCTTTACAACCTGATATAACTTTTAGTGATGACCCTTTACGCATGATGAGGGCAATTCGTTTTGCCTCACAATTGAATTTTACAATTGAAGAAAAAACCTTTGAAGGGATCATACAAAATGCAGACCGTATAAAAATAGTAAGCTCAGAAAGAATTACGGATGAGCTTAATAAAATAATTATGAGTAAAGAGCCATCAATTGGTTTTAAGCTTTTATATACATCAGGGCTGCTTAAAATTATCTTTCCTCAAATGGTAGAACTTGCCGGTGCTGAATATATTGAAGGCAAAGGGCATAAGGATAATTTTTACCATACACTTCAGGTGCTGGATAACATATCAAAACACACAGATGATTTGTGGTTGCGTTGGGCTGCCATATTACATGATATTGCAAAACCAAAAACAAAGAAATTTGAAGAAGGTCATGGGTGGACGTTTCATGGTCATGAAGTAATGGGTGGTAGAATGGTTCCAAAAATATTTAACCAACTAAAATTGCCTCAAAATGATAAGATGAAATTTGTAAGAAAGATGGTGGAGTTGCATTTACGGCCAATCAGTCTTACTAAAGAGAATATATCTGATTCTGCATTGCGCAGATTGCTTTTTGATGCAGGTGAAGATATTGAAGCGTTAATGACCTTATGTAAAGCCGACATCACATCCAAAAATAAATTTAAAGTAAAAAAATATTTAGAAAATTTTGAGATGGTGACTAATCGCTTAACAGAAGTTGAAGAAAGCGATAAGATGAGAAATTGGCAACCTCCAATTACGGGTGAAATGATAATGCAGGAATTTAATCTTTCGCCATCCCGAAAAGTAGGAGATTTAAAAACTGCAATACGGGAGGCTATTCTTGAAGGAATTATCCCTAATGAATATAAAGCGGCACATAATTTTATGATTGAGAAAGCAAAAGAAATGGGGATAGAAAAATGAGAATAAAAGGTGGTTATTATGATCTGTCTTCAGTACTTAATTTTAAGTGTTCACAAGTCATTACTTCCTCCTTGCTTCTTGCTCCTTGTTACTTAATTTTGTGATATGGCAATTTTAAGATTCAGAATTTATTGGGAAGACGATGATAGTGTTTATCGTGATATTGTTATAAAACATACACACAGTTTTTCTGACCTACATAATCAAATATTAAAATGTTTTGAGTTTGATAATAAACATAAAGCAACATTTTACAGAAGCAACGATAAATGGCAAAGAGGTAAAGAAATTACGCTTGAAAAGTACGACAAAAAATATGTTGCAGAGCCTTTGCTAATGAGTGATACCAGTATCGGCAGTGAAATAAAAAATACCAATCAAAAATTTATTTACACATACGATTTTAATAAGAATTGGACTTTTATGGTTGAACTAATAAATGTAAATAAAGAAGAAAGCCATAAAACTATTTATCCATCTTCCGTAAGAACGGAAGGTATTGGGCCAAGTCAATATGGTACTAAAGGTTTAATTAGTGAAAAGCTTGCTGAGATAGAAGAAAAGTATGATTTAAATGCTGAGGCCTTGCTTGCAATGGGCGAAGAAGGGGAAGAAGGAGAAGCCGCTGAGAATGACGGTGAAGAAGAAACAGAAGATCCTACAGGGGAAGAAGAATTTAAATAGTTTGAGGATTACACCATTTGTTGGCGAGGCTCATACCCCAAATGAAAAATAAAACCTGTATACTTATAGTAGGTCCCACAGCAGTTGGTAAAACTTCATTATCTGTTGAATTAGCAAAGCAATTAAATACAGAAATAATTTCCGCTGATAGCCGCCAATGCTATAAAGAACTTAATATCGGTGTAGCCAAACCTTCTCTGCATCAATTGAAAAGCGTAAATCATTATTTCATTAATTCGCATTCTATAGAGGATTATGTAAATGCAAAAGTGTTTGAAGAATATGCTTTGCAAAAGGTAAATGACATTTTTAAAGACCATGATGTGCTCGTGATGGTTGGCGGCACAGGATTATACTTGAAAGCTTTTTATGAAGGAATGGATGAGGTACCTGTTATTGCTACATCAATAAGAGAAAGTATTATAAGTGATTATGAAAGTGGTGGAATAGAATGGCTGCAAGAGCAGGTTCAACAAAATGATCCCTTATATTTTTCTAAAGGAGAAATTAAAAATCCTCAAAGAATGATGAGGGCATTGGAAGTAAAACTTTCAACCGGCAGGTCAATCATTGAATTTCAATCCAATAAAAAAAAGGAAAGAGATTTTACAATAATTAAAATAGGATTGGAATTGCCGAAAGAAAAACTTCATCAAAACATACATCAAAGAAT
>JBBJOK010000071.1:10257-11371 GCA_037721545.1 Chitinophagaceae bacterium | reverse complement strand
TTTTGCCCATCACTTTCTGCCGAAATGGTTCCATTATGGGCTTCTACCAATGTTTTAACAATTGATAGGCCGAGTCCGGTTGAAGTTTCGCCACCTGTTGGTTTGGCACTAAGCGTGGTAAAACGTTGAAAGATAATTTTCTTATCGTCTGCTGTAAGGCCTTTGCCTTCATCTTTTATTTCTAAAATGGCTTTAAAATTTTTTTGTTTAAGTGTTATCGTAATATTCTTTTCTTTTTCAGAATATTTGATTGCATTGTTAAGCAGGTTATCTACCAGTTCAGTTAATTTAGTTTCATCCGCATATATTTCGGGATGGTCTTCAATTGTAAAATGTATTTTTTGATTTTTATTATTAGCTAAAACCTGGTTGGCTTCTACTACACGTTGAATAACGGTAGCAAAATCAACTTTTATTAAACGAAGTTTTATCAAACTTGCGTCTGTTGCAGCATTTTCCAGCCATTCATTTATTTTGCGGGTCATGTTTTTTGCCGCCTTGTTTATATTATCACACATCAAGCTGATAACTTTTGTATCAGCTTTCTCTTTTATCATATCGGCCCAAAGTGGAATGGTAGTTAAAGGATTTTTTAAATCATGAGCGACCATATCCAAAACCTGTATATGTTGAAAGATCGCAGTTCTTGCCGCCAGGCGTAATTCCATTTCATCAATCACTATATCTGCCAGATCCTGTAATATCTGTTTTTCGGTCTCACTAAGTTTTCGGGGTTGTTTATCAATAATGCATAAAGTACCCAGGTTATATCCATCTTTTACTTTAAGTGGTGCGGCTGCATAAAATTGTAGACCAAAGCTTTCGGCAACCAGTGGATTGGCTAATGTTCTTGGGTCTTTAAGTGCATCTTCTACCAAATAAATTTTATCCGATAAAATTGCTGAAGCACATAAACCAGGGTCACGCCCTATTTGAAGAGCATCTAATCCATAACGTGATTTGAACCATATCCTGTCAGTATCTACCAAGGTAATAATAGCTATAGGAACATTAAGAAGCTTGGCAGCTAATTTGGTTATTCTATCAAAATTCCCATCAGGTGGCGTATCTAAAATGTCATGTCTCTTTAATGCATTTATTCTCGCAACCTCAA
>JBBJOK010000071.1:8365-10157 GCA_037721545.1 Chitinophagaceae bacterium | reverse complement strand
CTCTTTTCTTAAGTTCGCGTTCATAAATTTTCCTCACCTTCCTGTTCTTTTTTACACCAATACTTGTGGACATGCCGCTAAGTGCAATTTTAACCACATAGTTGAAAAATGAATGATCCTGCATCCTTTTCATATAGATCAATCCGGGCTTACCTTTATTATTTCTTTTAACAACAAAGGTATTGGCCAGAAAACTTACGGTTCTGGTTAAAAAGGAAGTTTTGGTTTCATCGCCACCTTTCACCAATTTAATTTTCAGGTCATGGTAAAACATATTCATTTCGCCCAGGGCAAGATCATCTCTTGCTATTGTGCGTAAGTAAAAAGAATCAATTGTACCTGAGGTAATCATTACATTAGATAGTGGAGCAAGTACAGGGTTCAAAAAGGTAAAAGTACTGGGTGTCATTTTTAAAGACATCAGGAAACCGTAAAGGGAATCTGTATAGGATTCTTTCAACTTTAAATTGATCAGTGAAGAATCCATAAGGTAAGCGCTCAATGCCAATGATAGTGAATCATTAGATTTGATACTCCGATTAAGAATATTACCGAGCCTTGCATTAAGCCTTGTTAATAATACCGTTCCTTCAGCCCTTGTCTTACCATGTCTTTCTGTATAACTCACATAACCATCGTTAAGATTTACACTTGTAAGAGAAACAGGTATCCCAATTTTTTTAATCATCGCGGCAGGTAATGGCTTATATACTCCTACCTCATTTGCTTTTATTTTATCTCTGTAAATCCAAATGTTAGGTCGTGTTATATTCAATTTACCCGCAATGAATGAGCTGTCTTTACTGTATTTATCGAGATTAAAATCAGTAAGATTTATTGGGCCGGAATGGAAAGTGATATAATCTGAAGAGTATTTTTTTCTGGCTATAAATGTATCGAGTGGCTGTGTAGGGCGATAATTAAAGGAATCGAGTGTAAATGTTTTAGTGGATGAATTGTATTCGGCGTTAAACCATTTAAGGGTAAGGGAGCTATCAACATATTGACCGGTAGCGGTTCTTAGCCAGGCATTAAGGTTGAATTTAAAAAGTTGATCAACATTAGAAACATATTCAGAACTTAAATTCACATTACCAAGTTTTATCTCTTCCAGGTTAAGTTTGTTCTTATTTTTCCCTAATACCACACTGTTAGGTTTTTGAATATATAGGTCATTAACAATAGTACTCCAGAAAGGTTTTCCGTTTTTTCTGCCAAATTGCAGATCAGAAAGTACAACATCTATTTTGCCATTTTCTACGCCCAGTATTTGGCCATCCTTTGTGGATATAGTTGCTGAGGTAGTATTTACTGATAAATTACCAATACTTGTATTGCCATTGTTTAAAATAATACCACTTGCGCTAATGTTGCCATTTGGCGATTTTGACATTTTGATGTTACTAACAGAATCATTACGATACGTGGCAATATTTATTGTTGGTTGATTAGCGGTGAGCTTGTCAATCCTGATAGATGAATTCTTTTTCGCTGAATTATTGCTTGCAGTGCTTAAGTTCCATTTATTAATATTTATTACCGGCGTTTCAGCATTCAGGGTATTAATATGAATATCATTTGCAGATAAGTTTTCAATATCAGCATTAAAATTTATTCGGGGTGAAGAAAAATTAAGTGAATCCCTATCTTTTATTTGCTCAACTTTTACATTCGATAAAAATGAATATCCATTTCCCGCAATTTCATATTCGTCTGTTCTAACTTTCAATGTATTTCCAAATACCAGAAGATCCTTTCCTATGATCTGCAGCCCTTTAATTTTAAAAGGTGC
>JBBJOK010000071.1:0-8265 GCA_037721545.1 Chitinophagaceae bacterium | reverse complement strand
CAAATACCAGAAGATCCTTTCCTATGATCTGCAGCCCTTTAATTTTAAAAGGTGCCTGCCCATTCTTTTCCAGTGACAAAATTTGTACTGAATTAATATAGGAAGTTATTTGGTTTGCAGGGTTGTTGTATTTAACCGATAGATTTTTTCCAGAAATATTTTTAATTGTTATATCGCCGCCGCCATTTTTTTTATTTGGAGTAGACGGAGTAGACGAACCCGCCTTAATAGTGACATTAGCATTTGACCAACGTATACCATCTACAACGGTTGCTTTATCATCATCCACCAAAAGATTATTAATGTAAACATCAGAAACATCAGCTTTTATTTTAGTGGCTCCGGAGCCGGTAACTAATAATTTTTTTGCATGAATCAGGTTGTTGCCGGTATATTTTACATCCTGCAGTTCCGCTGATATTTCTTTTATTTTAATACGGCCATTTTTAAATGAAAGCTGGTCAACCGATCTGCCAAGCCCATCATTGTTGGTTGATCGCAAAAGGTTATTACTGCGTAGGCCAAGGTTAACATTATCAAGGTCAACTACTGTTGTACCAAGTTTCATATTTACTTTTCCATCGATGATGTTAACCCGGTTTAAGGTCATCAAATCATCAATTGTTTCTAATGAAGCAAATAAATTTGTTTTCTTTCTAACACGGCTCCTTGAGTCTTTACTGAAATTTATGTCGGGCTTGTACAGTAGCGCCTCGTTGGCTGAAAGGTTTTCTTCAAATATAAGTTGATACCAGTCCAACCCGGTTAGCTCGAAGTAGGGGATTTTAATATCCTTATAATTTCTTGGTGTACCACGACTGAGATCAGTAGTGATTGAAAAATTATTAAGCGAAATTTTTTGATTTAGAAAATGAATACTGTCAAAACCATAGATTACTGAGCTATCGGCATTATACAAACGATAATCCCTTACCAACATATCAAACTGCTTCACAGAAACAGGAACAGCTGAATCTGAAATTATTCGTAAACCCCTCATTTCAAAATTATCTTTGTTTGTATTTGCTAACGTCCTGTTCTTATTGCCATTAATATTTATTTTTATTCCTGCGTCTTTTACCCCAATATATGCAAGATCAAGATCACCAGACAAGTCACGGATGATTTCATCAAGATTAGGTTTCTTCTTATTTGGGGAGGCCTTTACCAACGTATTTATGTTGATATTAAAAACTGGATTTACACAATAAACTGAATCTGCCCTTATTAAATTTAAACGGTCCATGGCATCAAAATCAACTCCTGTAAGGATAAGAGAGGTAAAGAAAATTTCATAACTACTCGATGAACTATCAGTAGGTTTTGCAGTAATTGTACAGCTATCTAATTCAATACGTTTTTGAAAAAGATGCAGCCTGAAATTTTTGAAAGCTAAATTATGCCGCCCTCCTGGCAGAGAAATCTGCTGATTGATTGTACTGAGTTCAACTTTTTGTTCATTTTCAATAAACTCATCCCGCGTTTCGGCATTGTTACTTTTTCTAATTAGATCAAGGTATATTTTTGAGATGACCACAGGTTCCGATCCTACTTTCATTTTGTTAAACAAACTAACCTTTGCATTATTTATCTTGATTTTTTTAATGCCGAAATTATCCAATACATCGAGCATCGAGTTATACATTTTACCCATTTCCCGTGAAATTGAGATGTCATCTTTTGCTTTTGCCAATGTGGTATCTTTTCGCCATTGAAATATTTTTACTTCGGGGTCATGAAGTTTAAGAGAATCAAGTAACAGCTGTTTTCTAAGAATTAAAGGCCAAAAGGAGTTTACACGTAGCGTGAGCTTTCTAAACTGAACGTGATAGGTTACGTCTGACTGCAAACTATCAATACTTGCAATATCGGCCTGCCTTATCTGTAAAGAGTTAGTAAAAAAATTGAAACTAAGCTGGGAAAGCTCCAGTTTGATTTTACCCTTGGATTTTTTATCCACCATTTCAATGAGTACATTCCTGGCATTTTTTACAAACCAAATATGTAATCCAGCTATCACAATTGCAATAACGGCAAAAAGGATAAGAAAAATTTTGAAAAATCTTTTAGAGCGGGATTTGGTTTTTAGGGTTTGCATTATTTGGGCACGAATTCTCTGTATAATATACTCTTTAAAGGTAACTTAAGATTTCTCAACAGGCTAAAAAAGTGAGGTAGCGATTCAATTAATTAACTATATATTGGGTTATACAGCTTCCACTAACCAATAATTTTTTTTGCCTTTTTGTATAAGCAAATATTTTTGGTTTAAGAGGCCTGAATTATCAATCTTAAATACTGTTCCTTCAACTTTTAGTTTATTAATACTTATTCCACCACCCAGTAACATTTTTTTTGCCTCACCTTTACTCTCAAAAATTTTTGTGTCAGTGAGAAATGAAACAATATCAACTCCTGTTTGTAAATTTTGTTTTGGTACTTCCACTCTGGGCACCCCTTCCATTACCTGTAATAATTCTTCTTCATTTAATTGTTTTAAAATTTCAGCTGTTTCATTACTGAATAAAATTTGCGAAGCCTGAACCGCGAAATCATATTCAGTTTTTGAGTGTACAAAAATGGTAACCTCTTCTGCCAACTTTTGCTGTAATAGTCGCATATGTTCGTTTCCATTATGTTGAGCTTTTAGCGATTCTATTTCTTGTTCAGATAAAAAAGTAAATGTTTTTAGATATCTCTCAGCATCCGCATCGGCTGCATTTAACCAAAATTGGTAAAACTGGTATGGAGATGTTTTTTTTGCATCAAGCCATATATTTCCCTTTTCTGTTTTACCAAATTTTCCTCCATCAGCTTTTGTCATTAAGGGGCAGGTAAATGCAAATGCTTCTCCGCCGCTTTTTCTTCTTATCAATTCAGTACCTGTAACAATATTGCCCCATTGATCGCTGCCACCCATCTGCAGTTTGCAGTTTTTATTTTTATGAAGCCAATAAAAATCATATCCCTGTACAAGCTGGTAAGTGAATTCCGTAAAACTCATTCCCGTTTCACCTTCCACACGTTTTTTTACGCTGTCTTTCGCCAGCATATAATTAATTGAAATATGTTTTCCTACATCTCTTATGAAATCCAAAAAGGTGATTTCCTTAAACCAGTCGTAATTATTTACCATTTCAGCGCCGTTAGGTTTGGTGCCATCAAAATCCAAATATTTTTCCAATTGTTTTTTAATACAAGCCAAATTATGTTGCAAAATATCTTCGCTCAATAAATTCCTTTCTTCACTTTTCCCTGAAGGGTCGCCAACCATGCCCGTTGCGCCACCAATTAACGCAATAGGTTTATGCCCGCATTTTTGCAAATGAGCCAATAACATTATTGGTACAAGGTTTCCAATATGCAGGCTGTCAGCCGTGGGGTCGAATCCAATATATCCAGAAGTTATTTCGCTTTTTAGTTGTTCTTCGGTACCAGGCATAATATCCTGAATCAATCCACGCCATTTTAATTCCTCTATAAAATTCTTCATCAAAAATTTATTGCAGATAAGCTTCAAAATTAATGTATACCAACAAAATAAATGCGCCTGCTGTTCTGAGCTTTTTTTATTGTTTACTTTTGAAAAAATAAAACAGTGGCCAAAATAGGCATCAACATAGCAACAGGTAGTTTACAAAAAGAAGAAATAATTGTCGGTATTGATCTTGGCACTACCAATAGCCTTATTGCTATTATACACCCGGAAACTAAGCAGGCAGTGGCTTTAAAGGAACACAACAGCAGCTCCATGGTTCCTTCTGTGGTTCATTTTGATGCTATAGGAAATGTAACAGTTGGTGAAGAAGCAAAGCAATATTTAATTACTGAACCTCAAAACACAATTTTTTCTGCAAAAAGATTGATGGGTAAATCGTATAATGATATTAAGGATAACAACTCTTTTTTCTCTTACAAAATTATTGATGATGATACTGATAGCCTGGTAAAAGTTCAGGTAGGCAACAAATTTTATTCACCAATAGAACTTTCATCATTTATTTTAAAAGAATTAAAGCAAAGGGCTGAGCATATTTTAAAAACGCCTGTAAATAAAGCCGTAGTTACGGTTCCTGCGTATTTCAATGATGCCCAAAGGCAGGCTACAAGGGATGCCGGAAAGCTTGCCGGGCTTGATGTCTTAAGAATTCTTAACGAGCCTACAGCTGCCAGCCTTGCTTATGGTATTGGCTTACATAAAGAAGATCACCTGCCTGCCGGTAAGGCCAGTAAAACCATTGCAGTGTATGATTTGGGGGGTGGCACTTTTGATATTTCTATATTAAGAATATCAAATGGAATTTTTGAAGTACTATCTACCAATGGGGATACGTATTTGGGGGGTGATGATCTTGATATTGCAATTGTAAAATTCTGGTTGCAACAATTATCCGTTAGTGAAGATGAGGTAAAGAACAATAAAGTGTTTGCGCAGGCAATCAGGTTAAAAGCTGAAGAAGCAAAAAAACATCTTTCTATAAATGAAACATTTTATGATACTTTAAATGGAAATGAGGTAAGATTATCTCAAATTGAATTTGAAAACTTAATTAAACCATTAGTAGATAAAACGATTGTTTGCTGTAAAAATGCTTTGAAAGATGCAGGGCTTGTAACAAATGATATTGAAGTGATCGTAATGGTGGGAGGCTCAACAAGGGTTCCTTTTGTAAAGAAAACCATTTCCGATTTTTTTGGAAAAGAAGTAAACGATTCCATGAATCCTGAAGAAGTGGTTGCTTTGGGTGCTGCCCTACAAGCTGATATTTTAGCAGGCAATAACAAAGAATTTTTGTTGCTGGACATTACGCCTCTTTCTTTGGGCATAGAAACAAGGGGAGGCCTGATGGATGTTTTAATACCAAGAAATTCCAAGATCCCCACCAAAGCATCACGTCAGTACACAACACAGGTAAACGGCCAAAGCGGAATTAAAATATCTGTTTATCAGGGAGAAAGAGATCTGGTAAATGACAACAGGATGCTGGCTCAATTTAATTTAACTAATATTCCTGCCATGCCTGCAGGCTTACCAAAAGTTGAAATTTCATTTCTAATAAATGCTGATGGCATTTTAATTGTGAAGGCAAAAGAATTAAGAAGTGGTGTAGAGCAAAGTATTGATGTGCAGCCACAGTATGGATTAACAGATCAACAGGTTGAAACCATGTTACAGGAATCTATTATCCATGCAAAAGATGATATTGCTACAAGAGCTTTATTAGAAGCCAGAACAGAAGGAGAACAATTATTAGAGACCACTGAAAAATTTATTCAAAAAAATTCCGGTGAGTTAACTTCAGAAGAACTTATGAGTACTGCACAAGCAATGCAGGCTTTGCAACTGGCACTAACAATGGAAGATAAAGATCTTATTCATTTAAAAATTGAGGAGCTTAATGATATTTCGCGGCCTTATGCCGAAAGAGTTATGGACCAGGCGGTATCAAAAGCTATGAAAGGCAAAGCAATTTAGCGCAAATGACGAACCGCAATTTAATAAGCGTGTTTTATTTACAATTTATTGTCTAATGCTCTTTGAACATATTTCCCTAACATGTCAAATTCAATATTAACTGTAGCACCTTTTTCAATAGAAGTAAGGTTTGTGTTTTCTAAGGTATAAGGAATAATTGCCACGGAGAATTTGTTTTTGTCGGCATTAAAAGTAGTAAGGCTTACTCCATTTATACATATTGAGCCTTTTTCAATAATTAATGAAGCAAATTTCTTTTTGAATTTGAACGTAAATTCATTACTCCCTTCCAGTACTTTTTTATTAATGCACGTGGCAGTAGTGTCTACATGGCCTTGTACTATATGTCCGTCAATCCTGCCATTCATCCTGAGCGGCCTTTCAAGGTTTACAAGGTCTCCAATATTCCGGTTATCTAAATTGGTTTTATCTAAGGTTTCCTTAATAGCTGTTACTTTATGCAGGCCATCAGCTGCTTCCTCTATGGTGAGGCAAGCGCCATCATGACTAACACTTTCATCTATTTTTAACTGCGATGAAATTGAACTCCTGAGCCAGAATGTTTTATTAGTGCCATTTACGATTATAGCAGTAATTTCTCCAAAGCATTCAATAATTCCGGTAAACATGTTTAATAATTTATGCGAATTTCGTATTTCATTTAAGAATTTCCTTTTTTAAAAAATTCCTTTACCTTTGTCGTCCAAAAAATAATAACAAAAGAAATTAATTTATGCTCATTATTGATTCCAAAGATTGCGAAAACATAGACAAAGCACTTAAAAAGTATAAAAAGAAATTTGAGAAGAGTAAAGCCCTATTGCAATTAAGGGAGCGCCAGGCGTTTATCAAGCCATCTATCAGGCGGAGAGCCCAGGTATTAAAAGCCGTTTATAAGCAGCAAATTGCAAGTGGAAAAATAGAAATTTAAATACTAGAATATATAGCCTGTGCTAATTGCCGGTAACTTTTCAGGTTCTACCTTTGAGTTCCCGGTTTTTTTATGCCTGAAACTCAATCAACCATACAATCTTTTCTAGATTATCTTAAATTCCAAAAACGGTATTCTCAGCACACTATCGTTTCGTATGAAAATGACCTGAAAGATTTTTTTGATTTTATTGATGATAAATATGATAAACTTCCATTGTCAGAGGTTTCTGCCTCAATGGTAAGATCATGGCTGGCTGGCTTAAAGTTAAAAAAAAATACTTCCAAAAGCATTAACCGCAAAATATCTACCCTCAAGTCTTTTTTTAAATTCCAGTTAAGAAATGAAACGGTTACAACTACGCCCATGGCTGCAATTTCCTCGTTAAAAGTGAGCAAGCGTCTGCCATCATTTATTGAAGAAAAAGATATTAATACTTTATTTGAGCATGTTGAATTTCCGGATACATGGGAGGGGAAAACTAATCGCTTATTGTTGCAAATATTATATCAAACTGGTATGCGGCTGAGTGAATTAATAAATCTAAAAGAATCACAAATTGATAGCAGTAATAATAATGTAAAGGTTTTAGGTAAAGGGAATAAAGAGAGGATAATTCCATTAAACAGAGAATTGCTGATTTCTATTTTGAATTATATAAGTGAAAAGGATAAGGTTATTAAAAACCCGAAAATCGAGTACATTTTAATCAATCAAAAAGGAAAAAAACTTCAACCCAGATATGTGTACAGTAAGGTGAAGCAATATCTCAGCCATGTAACAACCAACGAAAGAAAAAGTCCTCATATCTTGCGTCATAGCTTTGCTACCCATCTCACTAATAATGGAGCCGATATTAACGCTGTAAAGGAATTACTGGGCCATAGTAGTTTGGCAGCCACACAAATTTATACGCACAATAGTATTGAAAAGCTAAAAGACATTCACAAAAAATCACATCCAAAATCCTAAATTTTCTAAAGCAAATAATATTTTTGAAAAAACCATTCTTAATGCTAACTTCATTATCCGATTGCCTTCATAATTTGTACAGCCTATTGACATCTAAAATCTACATTTAATTATTATTGTTCACTGATAAAATTTAAGATTACTATGAACGTAAACATTCAAACATTGCATTTTGAAGCAGATTCAAAACTGGTAGCATATGTAGAAAAAAAACTTTCCAAACTTGCTCAGTTTCATGAACGAATTACAAAAGTTGATGTGTTTTTGAAATTAGACAATGTGGTTCACAACATTAAAGACAAGATTGCCGAGATTAAAGTACATGTTCCCCGTCATGATTTTTTTGTCAAGCATTCTTCAAAATCATTTGAAGAAAGTTTTGATACAGCCCTTGATTCTGTTATCACACAAATAAAACGAAAGAAAGAAAAGTTGGCCGATTAATATTTTTGCCCCCGACAATCGGGGGATTTTTTTTGTGATAAATTGGCCTTTTGTAAAATCATTTAAGTTCAGCTTCAAGGCTTTAAATTTTATTATTCAAAATTTTTGCATTAAACAATTTCCATTACCTTTGCCTTCCCAAAAAACAGCCTTTATAAGTATGTTTTCTTCGGAAGTTCTTTCTAGTAGTGAGTTTAACATAATGCCAGTGTAGCTCTCCCGATAGTTATCGGGATGACCGAGCATTGATAGTATGTAGGCATGGTGAAGATTGTGAATTATTTTGTGCAGAGCTAAATAACAAATGCCAGTGTAGCTCAGTTGGCCAGAGCAGCTGATTTGTAATCAGCTGGTCGGGGGTTCGAATCCCTCCACTGGCTCAAAATAGGGCAGATGGCCGAGTGGTTAAAGGCGACAGACTGTAAATCTGTTCTCTCACGAG